>JBBDQS010000162.1 GCA_040905805.1 Egibacteraceae bacterium
TGATCGCGCCGATCGCGATGGAGGAGGGTCTGCGGTTCGCCATCCGTGAGGGTGGACGCACCGTGGGCGCCGGCCGCGTCACCAAGATCGTGGAGTAGTCTGGGTTCATGGGCCAGACGGGGTGCCGCTGGTCCGGCTCCGGGGGACGCTGCGCTCGCTGAGACCTTAGCCCCCTCCGCCGGACCAGCGGCACCCCGTCCGATCCCGATGGAGGGTCCCTCGACCGCACCGACGACCCCGCCCTCCCAACCCGTCGGGGCCACAGGTCGCGGCCGGGGCCGGCGGGCGTCCCCCCATCACCCCTAGCAAATCGTCGAGGAAGGTAGGAGAATGGCCAGTGATGTTCGGCCGAAGGTGACGCTCGCCTGTGTGGAGTGCAAGGAGCGCAACTACATCACCAGCAAGAACCGCAACACGCAGCGGGAGCGGCTGGAGATGCGCAAGCACTGCCCGAGGTGCAATCGCCATATGGCCCACCGTGAAACCAAGTAGCGTGGTGGCGGCCCGCCGCACCACTGGAGGAGCATGACCAAGCGTCTCAACGTCAACGCCGAGATCCGCGCCAAAGAGGTGCGGCTCATCGGTCCGGAGGGCAAGCAGATCGGCGTCGTGCCGCTGAAGATGGCGATCGACGCGGCCAAGCAGCTCGATCTCGACCTCGTCGAGGTCGCGCCGCAGGCCAACCCTCCGGTCGCCAAGGTCATGGACTACGGCAAGCACCTGTACGAGCAGGAGCGGGCCGAGCGAGAGGCGCGCAAGCAGCAGCGCGCGACGGGTCAGAAGGCGATCCGGCTGCGCCCGAAGATCGACGACCACGACTTCGCGACCAAGCAGCGCCAAGCGCGCAAGTTCCTGGAGACCGGGCACTCCGTGCGCGTGCAGGTGATGTTCCGCCGGCGCGAGATGCGCCGGCCCGAGCTCGGCACGCAGCTGCTCGACCGGTTGTCGGAGGACCTGGCCGACGTCGCCCAGGTCGAGACCCGCTCGTCGATGGAGGGCCGCTTCACCACGATGGTGCTGGCGCCTCGCGGTGGGGACGGCGCGGCGGCCGACGGCACGTAGCGGCCGGCCGGCCTCGTCGCCCAGCGTGCCGAGTGGCGCCGAGGCTGGACCGAGGAGGACCCCATCGCGCTCAACACCGACCGCATCGGCCACCGCTACCCGGCGTACCGGTACGAGGTCAGTCGCGAGAAGATCCGCGAGTACGCGCTGGCCACCGGGGTCACCGATCCCGCCTACACCGACGACACCGACGACACCGCCGACGTGGTGGCGCCCCCGACCTTTGCGGCGTGCTTCACGGTGGTGCGGGGGGGCGAGGCGATGTTCGCCGACCCTGAGCTGGGCGCGCACCCGCGGCTCGTGCACGGCGGCCAGGAGTTCGAGTGGCACGGTGCGCTGCGCCCCGGTGATGTCGTGGAGTGCACCCCCTGGATCGCCGACATCGTTGCGCGCCGTGGCAACGACTTCGTGACCCTGCAGATCGACTGTGTCGACGCGGCCACCGGCGAGCCGGTCGTGACCAGCCGCGGGACCCTCGTGTTCCTCGCCCCCCCAGCCGAGGAGCCGTCCTAGATGCCCCACTACGACGAGGTCGAGATCGGCCAGCAGATCCCTGCGGAGAGCGAGACGGTCGACCAGGCCCAGCTCATCCGCTACGCCGGCGCCAGCGGCGACTTCAACCCGCTGCACTGGCAGGACGAGTTCGCCGCGTCGGTCAGCCCGACCGGGGGCGTCATCGCGCACGGCATGCTCAACATGGGCCTGGTCTCCCGGGCGGTGACGGCCTGGGCCGGTGGTCCCGAGCGGGTGCTGCGCCTGGCCGCGAGCTTTCGGGCGCCGTGCCCGGTGGGTGCGACCGTGACGGTCGGTGGTGAGGTCGTCGAGCTCGACGCCGAGCAGCGCACCGCGACCCTGTCGGTCTGGGTCGAGCTGCCCGACGGGAGCAAGGTCGTGGACCGCCGCCGGTCCCGCGCGGTCGTGCAGCTCCAGTAGCCGCTCGGGGAGTCGACGGGCGTCCGCTACCCTGCGGACGTCGGCGCGGGTCCCCCTCCTCCCGCTGCGGAAGGTGATGCGCGTGGCCTCGCCCCATCATGCCGGTATCGGCTTCGCGATCGTCGGCGTGCTCCTGGCCGCCACCGTGACCGTCGGCATGGCCGACCAGCCGGCGCCCGTGCCCGTGGCCGACTCCCCACCGCCGACCGTGGCGTTCGAGCCCCGCGAGCCCGCCCGCGCCCCGACCGGGCAGCCGATGCGTGCTGCCCGTCCGGCGCCCGCATTTCGGCTCACCGGCAGGGGGGAGGGCCACGGTGTGGGTCTCAGCCAGTGGGGCGCCTACAGCATGGCCCGCGGGGGCAGCGACCACGAGAGCATCCTGCGTCACTACTTCACCGGCGTGGCGGTGGGCTCGCACCCAGCGGCCTCCGGCGAGGTGCGGGTGAACCTTTTCCACGCCAACCCGGTCGTCGGCGATCCCGGGCGGGTGCACCTGCAGTCGGTGGGGGGCGGGGTGACGGTGGCGCTCGCGCCCGGCGCCGCGCCGCACCTCATGCCCGCCGGCACGGAGTGGACCGTGGCGCACGACAGTGCCCTCGTCCTGCTCGACGGCAACGGCGCGGAGATCGATCGCGGTCCAGGACCGGTGGCCGTGACCTATCCGGGGGGCGGGCCCGCGGCCCTGCGTCTACCCCAGTTCGCCCGTTCCGGGGCCCGCCACGAGGGCGGCCTCAACCGCGGGCAGCTGGAGATCACCGCCGGCGGCGGGGTGCTTCGCCCGGTGGTGGCGCTGCGCATGGACGACTACCTGGCCGGCATCGACGAGATGCCGGGCGGCTGGCCGGTGGAGGCGCTGAAGGCACAGGCGGTCACCGCCCGCACCTTCGCCGCTCGTCGTGCGCAGGCGGGCCTGCGCCCCGAGTGCGCCTGTCACGTCACCGCCACCATCGGCGACCAGGTCTACGCGGCCTACGGCCACGAGGGCGCCCCGGGCGCTGCGACGTGGGCAGGCGCGGTGGCTGCCACGGCCGGGAGGGTGCTCACCTTTGAAGGCGCGCTCATCGAGGCCGTCTACTCCGCCGCCCACGCCGGCGCCAGCGAGCACGTCGAGGAGTCGTGGGCCTTCGACGCCAGGACCTTCCCCTACCTGCGCAGCGTCACCGACCCGTGGGTTGACGACCCGGTCGTCGCCGCGGAGTACCGCCGCGCCGGGTGGGCGCATGCGGTCGACCACGGCGTGCTGGCCGACCTGGTCGGGCTGGCCACCGTCGCCCGCGTCGAGGTGACCGCCCGCACCGCCGGCGGCAGCCCCCGGGAGCTGGCGGTGTCCGGCTGGAACATGGACGGCCAGCGCGTCGCGCACGTGCCCTACCGCGGGGAGGGCATCGGGGTGGCCTCCGCCGCGCTGTACCTGACGTTACGCGCCCGTGATGCGCACCCGCCCTCCCAGCAGATCGCCGAGTTCGGCTTCACCGCCTTCCCCGACGTGCCCGGCCTGTCCCCCCACGCCTACAACATCGCGGCGATCGGCGAGCGCGGCATCACCACGGGTCGCGTCGACGGCTCGTTCGCGCCCGCTGACACCGTCCGCCGGGACCAGATGGCCACCTTCCTGGCTCGCGCCCTGGACCTGGCACCCGTGGAGGAGGACCACTTCTCCGACGTCGCAGTGGACTCGGTGCACCGCCGCGCCATCAACGCGGTCGCCCAGGCCGGCATCACCGCGGGGTTCGACGACGGACGGTTCGGGCCCGCCGAGGCCGTGACCCGGGAGCAGATGGCCGCCTTCCTGGCGCGGGGCTTGGGGCTGGCGCCGCTCGACGGCGACCGTTTCGCCGACATCGCCGGCTCGGTGCACAACCAGTCGATCAACGCGGTGGCCGAGGAGGGCGTCACCGCGGGCTGCGAGCCGAGCCGCTTCTGTCCCCGCGATCCCGTCAGCCGCGGGGAGATGGCGAGCTTCCTCGCCCGGGCGATCGGCTACGGCTGGTAGGGCCGCGCGGGGTCCGCGCAGCTGGGGGAGGACGACGGCGACGACGACGAGCGTGGCGCCGCCCAGCTGCGCTGCGCTCAACGCCTGCCCCAGCACGGGGTGCCGTTAAGGAAGCTCGGCTGGGCTTCGCCTTGACCCTGAAGTTCCTGCTTTGGCGAGGTCGGTTCCCACGGGGCTGCCACGAGCTGGCTGACACCGCCGTGGCCCACGTCGCCCGCCAGGTGGGTGTGTCGGCGGGCGAGTTCGGATGGTACGACATGACTGGCCGGACGGCCCAGCGCCACCGCCTATGTGCGGAGCGACGTCACGATGGAACCGCACATAATCACGGCTGCCGCGCGTGTGGTAGTAGCTGTGAGCGAGACCGTCCGGCGGCGGGGTCTATGAGCCGTCGGCGGTGATATCGAGATCTTCCAGCCGCGGGTGGGGTTCGACCAGGCCGATTCCTGCCAGTTCGTCGCCCCAGTCAGAGGCCGGGTTCCATCCGTCGTCGGGCAGGTGCGTCGCGGGGCCGGCGTCACCGAACACGGTGACGTTGCGGGCGCCGTGCGGCGCCATACGCGACCAGGTGCGCACCGCGTCCCGGCCTTCGGCGTCGAGCAGGTCGGCCCACGCCCAGTAGCGCTCGTCGTGGGTGCCGGCGCCGAACTCTTTGGGCAGCCCGCCGTCGCGCGCAGTGGTGTCCGCTGCCGACTCAGGCGGCGGGGGCGTGTGTTGCCAGACGCGCAGCCGGTCGAGCAAGGACGCGGGCACGAGCGCGTCGAGGTCGTCGGGGTCGGTGAGCCGCTCATGCAGCGCGCCGAGGTCGTCGTCGTTCCAGTAGCAGGAGCCGCGCCCGCCGGCCAGGTCGAGTCGGCCGGCCTGCCGTTCGCGCTCGTTGCGGCAGGAGAAGTGCCACGGTGAGTCGTGACGGGCGTCACAGACCCGCGACAGGCGCCCCAGGTCGGCGGCGGCGACGTCAGGGATGGCGGCGGCCCGGTCGGGTGTGGGACGTGGGACGGCGGTGCGGCGGCGGCTCACGCGGCGAGCCTGCCGGCCAGCCGTCCTGCTGCCTGCTCGAGCCGCTGGTCGATACCGTGAGCCCGGACGTGATCGAGGGGGCTGACGCCCTCAAGATCCCGGCGCGGCCCGGTCATCCACGAGATCAGCTCGAGTGCGTGGCCGTCACGCCACGGCAACTGCTGCCACAGGTCGATCATCTCAGCGGCGGGTTCGAGCCACCCTTGCCTGGCGACGAACTGGAAGGCGGGCCAAGCCCACCGACCGTCGGCCGTCTTGAAGCCGATAAGGCGGCCATTGCGGCATCGATCGCGCACGGCCTCATCGCTGATGGGCTTGCGCCCGGGGCCCGGAAGCAGCCGCTGGAGCTGGCCCGTGGTGTAGACCGGACCGATGCGTTCTGCCCAGCGCGATGGCGCGGGGCGGGGCAGCACCATGGCCAGCGCGTCGGCGACCTCATCGGGGTCGCCGGTGAGCCGGCCTTGGTCCGCGAGGTCGTCCAGGACCGGCCGCAGGGCCTTGAGGTAGCGGTCCACGTCGGCGCGCCCTGCGGGTGCGTCGGTCGGCATGACGTCTCCCTTCGGCTACCCCAAGTATGCCAAGCCCAAGCCTCCAAAGCAATGCCAGGAGCTGGCCCTACGGTTCCTAGTCAGTTGGCCGGGCCAGGCGGCCACGGTGAGGGTGGTGGTCTGGCCGGGCTACGCGCCGGGGGGAGTGGCCGGGCTACGCGACCCCGGTGGGGGTGGTGGTCTGGCCGGGCTACGCGCCCCGGGAAGCCCCCGCCGCCGGCCGCCACGGCGGCAGGCGCTCCCGCCACCAGGCGATGAGGGCGTCGGCGTCGTCGACCGCGTAGGCGCGGCACAGCGCCGTGCCGCAGCGCTCGAGCGCCTGGCGCCACTCCTGCGCGGTGGCGGCGGCCGCGGCCTGGCGCATGGCTGTGGCGCCCGCGTCCCAGTCGGGGCCGGCGACCGGAGCCGGGAGGGCGGCGACATGCCGTGCGCTCAGGGTGATCGCGTCGCTCGACAAGGCGGCGCCGGCGTGGCGTCGCTGTGCCACCGCCGTCAGCGGCGGCGAGCTCAGCGCGGCCGCGACGTGCCACAGGCGTGCCGGCGGGGCCTGGACGGTGATCGTGGGCGTGGACGGCAGCCAGTCGCCGGACTCGTCGACCACCGCCTCCAGGACCCGGGACTGGGTCGCCAGGAGCACCTTCGGCACCTGACGGGCGCGCGACCAGGGCCCGAGGCGGGTCCCGGCGCGCAATGCCTCGACGTCCACCCGCGGACGGGTGAACCGCTGCTTGGCGAAGCGGGTGGGCACCAGACCCCACAGGCTTCGCGCCGGGTCGATCAGGCCGGTGGTGACCAGCCGCGGGTAGCGACGTTCGTCGATCGGCCGGCCGCCGGCGGACCCCCCGTCCTCGAACACGTAGGGGATGAGCCCGTAGTACTGGTCGCGGAAGTCCGCCGTGGGGTGGCAGTGGTCCGCCAACGTGCCGTCCCCGACCACCACGGCAGGCGGGATCGCCAGCAGGTCCGCGACCAGGCCCGCCCACGTGGCGCCGGCGAGGCTTCGGGCTGGAGCGCGCAGCGGCGGCGCAACGCTGAACCCCGCGCCGGCCCGCCGGGTCACCGCCTCCTGCGGGCGCCCGACGGCGAACACGGGCGCGCAGACGCGCACACCGGCGTCAAACACCGCCTCACCGGCCCACCACAGCCACTCGAGGGCGGCTGTCTCCGCAGCCTCGCGGCGGGCCGGACCCGCGTCCCGCGCGACCAGGAACGAGTCCGGCAGGACGAGGCCGACCCGTCCCCCCGCGCCGACGCGGCGCAAGGCGAGCAGGAGGAAGAGATTGGCCGTGTCGGCGTAGCCGCCCGCGGCCGCGCCGAAGCGCGTCCGCAGCGCTCGGCGGGTGGCCGGGCTGCGGGCGGTGGCGGCTGCGAGCTGGCTCAGGAACGGCGGGTTGCCGACGACGGCATCGAGGCCGTCGGGCAGCGCGGCATCGTCGAGGAGGGCGTCGCCGACCCGGATGTGGTCCGCGGGCGGGGCGGTGCCGTGCGCGAAGATGGTCAGCGCGGTCCGGGTGACCGCGACCGCGGTGGGATCGATGTCCACGCCGTACAGGCGGCCGACGACCCGTCGCGGATCGCCCCCGCCGGTCACCAGGTGGCGGCCGGCCGCCAGCAGGAACATGCCGCCGCCGACCGCTGGGTCACCGACACGTGGGTCGCGGGCCAGGTCGGACGGGGGTCCGAGAACCGCTCCGACGATCGCCTCGGCCACGACCTCGGGGGTGTAGTAGGCCCCCGCGCTGCGCCGGGTCGGCCGTGGCCGCAGCGCCTCGTAGACCTGGCCGAGCAGCTCGGGCCTGGCGAGGTGCGCCGGCGGGGTCACCGCGGCCCGCAGGTCGCGACCGGCCGCATCGCCGGCCGGGCGCAGCGGGGCCGCATCGAGATCGACCCCGCGGCACCGCGCCACCGCGCCGGCCACAGCCCCGAGCACCATCGTCGCCGTGCTCGTCGAGTGGAGCCCCCGGATGTGCGCGAGGTAGCGGTCGAGCGCAGCGTCGCCGGCCATCACGGCAGGCTACGCCCGTCGCGGGTCGTCCGACGGCAGCCCGCCACCGGTTGTCAGGAGGGGGGTCGGTCCCCTATACTGGTGGTCCGCTGTCTCCCCGGGACAGTGGTTTTTCATGTCAGATGCATGGAAGACCAAAGGGGCGTAGCTCAACTGGTAGAGCGTCGGTCTCCAAAACCGAAGGTCGGGGGTTCGAGTCCCTCCGCCCCTGCCACCGCCGGACAGACGACCGGAACACGCCGCCGGTACGCGGCAGCATCGACGAGGAGCACCGTGTGAGTCGCGAGTTCAAGCGCGATATGGAACGTCAGAAGCGGCGCGCCGAGCAAGAGGCCGGCGTCGCCTCCGAACCCGTCTCCCCGGAGAAGAAGAAGCGCACGGGCGTGCGGCAGTTCCTCCGCGAGGTGCGGGGGGAGCTGAAGCGGGTGGTCTGGCCGTCGCGCAAGGAGCTGGCGTCGTACAGCCTCGTCGTGCTGGTCGCGTGCGCGCTGGTGGGGGTCTTCATCTTCGGCCTCGACCAGCTGTTCGGTGACCTCGCGCTGCGGATCTTCTCGTGAGCGAGGACCCCATGCCGCAGGACACGCCCGCGCTCGACGAGGTGGATCAGCCCGATGGGCCGCCCGTCCCCGCGGACCAGGCGCGCCCTGCGCCCGAGGACGACGACGCGCCCGCACCCGGCCTGGTCGGCGAGGACACCGCCAGGCCAGCCGGCGACGCGGACGAGCCGGCCCTGGAGGGCACCGACGTCCGGGCGCCCGAGGACGATCTCACCACTCCCGGCGACACCGACGACGAGTTCTCCGAGCTGCTCGCCGCGGCCGGGGCCGAGACCACCGCCGCGCCCGCCGAGGACGCCGACGGGCTGATGGCCGACGACGGCACCGCCGCGCCCGTGCCCGAGGAGGCGACGGACCCCGAGCCCGCGGCCCGGTCGGCGCGACTGGACTTCGCGCGCCTGCCGGGCGACTTCTACGTCGTGCACACCTACGCCGGCTACGAGGCCAAGGTGAAGGCCAACCTGGAGAACCGCATCCAGTCCATGAACATGGACGACCGCATCCACGAGGTCATCATCCCCACCGAGGAAGCCGTCGAGATCAAGGGCGGCAAGAAGCAGTCGGTCCAGCGCAAGGTATTCCCCGGCTACGTCCTGGTGCGCATGGACCTCGATGACGACTCCTGGTACGTGGTCCGCAACACCCCGGCCGTCACCGGTTTCGTCGGTCCGCCCGGCGCCCGGCCCGTGCCGCTGTCACTCAACGAGGTCGAAGCGATCCTCGCCGAGCCCGACGAGGCGGAGAAGGTCACCCCGACCGTCGAGTTCGAGAAGAGCGAGAACATCCGCGTGACGCAGGGGCCGTTCGCCGACTTCACCGGCACGATCTCCGAGATCAACGCCGACCAGTCCAAGCTCAAGGTCCTGGTCTCCATCTTCGGCCGGGAGACGCCGGTCGAGCTGGGCTTCGACCAGGTCGCGAAGCTGTGATGCCTGGGGCCCGACAGGCGCCGGTCCTCCGGGGCGGGTAAAGCCTTCTAGCCCACTCCGGCCCGGCACCTGTCGGGCCGACCCCCCCTCACTCCCGTCGAAAGCGAGAAATACAGATGGCCAAGAAGGTCATGGCGCTCATCAAGCTGCAGATCCCCGCTGGGCAGGCCACGCCGGCCCCCCCGGTGGGTCCTGCGCTGGGTCAGCACGGCGTCAACATCATGGAGTTCTGCAAGGCGTACAACGAGCGCACCCAGGCCCAGACCGGTGATGTCGTGCCGGTGGAGATCACCGTCTTTGAGGACCGCTCGTTCACGTTCGTCACCAAGACGCCGCCGGCGGCGAAGCTGCTGCTCAAGGCGGCGAAACTCGACAAGGGCTCCGGCGAACCGAACCGCAACAAGGTCGGGACCATCTCCCGCGACGCGGTCCGCGAGATCGCCGAGCGCAAGATGGACGACCTGAACGCGATCGACATCGCCGGCGCGACCAAGATCATCGAGGGCACCGCCCGTTCGATGGGCCTCGTCGTCCGCTGATCCACCCCTGACCCGAACCAAGCAGCAACGACGTGGGAGGGCGGTGACCCGCCCGTTCGCACCACAGGAGGACGTGTTCATGGCCCGCAGCAAGCGCTACCTGGTCGCGCTCGGCAAGATCGACGCCGACCACCTCTACGCCCCGGCCGCCGCCATGCGGCTGGTCAAGGAGACCGTCACCGTCTCCTTCGACTCCACCGTCGACCTGGCGGTCCGCCTCGGGGTCGACCCCCGCAAGGCCGACCAGATGGTGCGCGGCTCGGTGGCCCTGCCCCACGGCACCGGCAAGACCGCCCGGGTGGCGGTCTTCGCGGAAGGCGCACGCGCCGAGGAGGCCGTGGAGGCCGGCGCCGACATCGTCGGCTCCGAGGAGGTCGCCGCCATGATCGAGGCGGGCAACCTCGACTTCGACGCGGTCATCGCCACGCCCGACCAGATGGCCAAGGTCGGGCGCTTCGGCAAGGTGCTCGGCCCCCGTGGCCTCATGCCCAACCCCAAGACCGGCACCGTGACGATGGACGTCGCCAAGGCCGTCGCCGAGATCAAGGCCGGCAAGGTCGACTACCGCACGGACCGCCAGGCCAATGTCCACGTCGTGATCGGCAAAGCCTCCTTCGACGCCAGGCAGCTCGTCGAGAACTACGGTGCCGTGATCGACGAGCTGATGCGCCAGCGCCCGGCCGCCGCGAAGGGCCGGTACCTGCGCACCATCCACCTCTCCACCTCGCAGGGTCCGTCGATCCGCGTCGACCCGTCCCGCACCCGGGACCTGTGGGAGGAAGAGGAGCTGGCCGCCTCCTAGCGACGCCCCGCCTCCGCTGCAGACCGCCGCCCCCTTCCCGGTGGCCCTTCCCCTGGTCGGGAGCTGGCCGGCTTGGTGAAGTCGGGGGCGGTGCGGTAGGGTTGGAGTTTGCCGTAGACCGTTGGTTCCGCGCTCGCGCGGTGTAAGAGGCCCGAGGGCCGGCCAGCCGAGGTTCGCTCCTTCCGAGCGCACGTGCCTCCCGGTCTGCGGGAGGTTTTTTTCGTCGCCGGCAAGGAGCGCACCTGATGGTACGACCAGAGAAGGTCGCGGTGGTCACAGAGGTGCGCGAGCGCCTCAGCGGGTCGACGGCGGCGGTCCTGACCGAGTACCGCGGGCTGACCGTGCCCGAGCTCGCGCAGCTGCGCGCCGACCTGCGCAAGACCGATGCCGAGTACAAGGTCCTCAAGAACACGCTGATGCGCCTGGCTGCGCGCGACGCGGGGCTCGACATCCCCGACGAGCTGCTCACCGGCCCCACCGCGGTGACGTTCTGCGCAGGTGATCCCGTCGCGGTCGCCAAGGCGCTGCGGGCGTTCGCCAAGGACCACCCGGCGCTGGTGGTCAAGGGCGGGATCCTCGACGGGCGGCTGCTCGACGCCACCGAGACCATGCAGCTCGCCGACCTGGAGTCGCGCGAGGAGCTGCTCAGCAAGCTCGCGGGCATGTTCATGACCATCATCGCCCAGCCCGCGCGCCTCGCGCAGGCCAACCTGACCAAGGCGGCACGCCTGTTCGCGGCCCTGGCCGAGAAGAAGACCACCGACGAGTCGTAGCAACCCTCGCGCACAAGGAGACCCACCATGGCGAAGATCAGCCCCGACGACCTCCTCGAGACGTTCAAGGAGATGACCCTGCTCGAGCTCAGCGACTTCGTGAAGAAGTTCGAGGAGGAGTTCGACGTCACCGCCGCAGCACCCGTGGCTGCCGCTGCCGCAGGCGGCGGCGCCCCGGCGGTCGCGGAGGCGGAGGAGGAGCAGTCCGAGTTCGACGTCGTCCTCAACTCCGCGGGCGAGAAGAAGATCCAGGTCATCAAGGAGGTGCGCGCCCTCACCAGCCTCGGCCTGAAGGAGGCCAAGGACCTGGTGGACGGCGCCCCCAAGCCCGTCCTGCAAGGGGTGGACAAGGAGACCGCCGACAAGGCCAAGGAAGCCCTCGAGGGCGCCGGCGGCTCGGTCGAGATCTCCTAGTCCCCGCCGCTCGTCGGGTGCGGCGCACCCTTGACACCGGGTGCTCGCGCACCCTTGACACCCGGACGGCTGCACGGCACCCTTGCGCAGCAGGCCGTGTCTCAGACGTCCGTGAAGGAGTTGGGTGCGCACAGCTGCAGGTTCGCGTGAGGGAATGTCGCTCTTGAAATGCAGTGTAGCCATGCGCTACACTGCTCCTTCGCCTTGTCAGCTGCCGCCGGTCGCCACCCCTTCAGCCCCGCTTCCGGGGCTTGCGTAGCGTATCCGGGGCGCCTTCGGCACCCCCGGCGCTGCGCACCGTGATCCGCTCCCTTTTCTTCATGGAGGAGTAACCCTTGTCGACGCTTCGTGTGAGCGACGGCGCGCCTGCGCGCGCCAGCAACCGTGTGTCCTTCGCGAAGATCCAGGAGCCGATGCCGGTCGAGGACCTCGACCTGATCGCCATCCAGCGGGGGTCGTTCAAGTGGCTGCGCAGCGGCGGCCTGGCGGAGGTCTTCGAGGAGATCTCCCCGATCGAGGACTTCACCGGGCAGATGGCACTGTCGTTCTCCGAGCATCGATTCGAGGATCCCAAGCACTCCGAGGACGAGTGCAAGGAAAAGGACATGACGTACTCGGCGCCGTTGTTCGTCACGGCGGAGTTCGTCAACCGCGGCACCGGCGAGATCAAGTCGCAGACGGTGTTCATGGGCGACTTCCCCATGATGACGAACGGCGGGACGTTCATCATCAACGGGACCGAGCGGGTGGTGGTGTCCCAGCTCGTGCGCTCCCCGGGGGTGTACTTCGACAAGTCGCTGGACAAGGCGGCCTCCCGCGACGTCTTCGGCTGCAAGGTCATCCCGTCCCGGGGGGCGTGGCTGGAGTTCGAGGTCGACAAGCGCGGCTTCGCCGGCGTGCGCGTGGACCGCAAGCGGCGCCAGCACCTGTCCGTGCTCTACCGCGCGCTGCGGGGCATCGTCTACGACCCCGACAGCCGCGAGTACGTCCTGGCCGACCGCGAGACCCTCGACGAGCCGATCCCCGACGAGGAGGTGCTCGCGTTCTTCGACGGTGCGGAGATGATCGCCCGCACCCTCGAGAAGGATGGCTTCTCCACCCCCAGCGAGGCGCTGCAGGACATCTACCGCAAGCTGCGACCCGGTGAGCCGCCCACGGCGGAGAGCGCCGGCGGGCTGCTCATCAACCTGTTCTTCAACAACAAGCGCTACGACCTCGCCAAGGTCGGCCGTTACAAGGTGAACAAGAAGCTCGGCGAGGAGCTCGTGCGACTGGGGCTGCGCAGCCCCGAGGACGCCAAGCCCCTCTCGGCGGAGTCGGTCCCGCCGCGGCTGGTGCAGGCCGCCGAGGGCGCCGGCAACCAGGCGGCCGCGGCGCTGCCGGCCGACGAAGCCCGCGCGCCCTCGTTCTCCTCCATCCTCACCAAGGAGGACGTGCTGGCGACCATGTCCTACATGGTCCAGCTGGCCAACGACGTCGACGGCTACGACACCGACGACATCGACCACTTCGGCAACCGCCGCCTGCGTAGCGTCGGTGAGCTCATCCAGAACCAGGTCCGCATCGGGCTGTCGCGTATGGAGCGGGTCGTGCGCGAGCGCATGACGACGCAGGACGTCGAGGCCATCACGCCCCAGACCCTGATCAACATCCGGCCGGTCGTGGCCTCGATCAAGGAGTTCTTCGGGGCCAGCCAGCTGTCCCAGTTCATGGACCAGACCAACCCCCTGTCGGGCCTCACGCACAAGCGGCGCCTGTCCGCCCTCGGGCCCGGCGGGCTGTCCCGCGAGCGCGCCGGCTTCGAGGTGCGTGACGTCCACGTGTCCCACTACGGGCGCATGTGCCCCATCGAGACCCCGGAGGGCCCGAACATCGGCCTCATCGGGTCGCTGGCCACGTTCGCCCGCATCAACGAGTTCGGGTTCATCGAGACCCCCTACCGCAAGGTCACCGACGGGCTGGTCACCGACCAGATCGACTACCTGACGGCCGACGAGGAGGACCGCCAGGTCATCGCGCAGGCCAACGCCAAGCTGGGCGACGACAGCCACTTCGCCAGCGCCTTCGTGCTGTGCCGCGCGAAGAACGGCGAGGTGCGCGAGGTCCCGCCGGCCGAGGTCGACTACATGGACGTGAGCCCCCGCCAGATCGTGTCGGTGGCCGCCGCCATGATCCCGTTCCTCGAGCACGACGACGCCAACCGTGCGCTCATGGGCACGAACATGCAGCGCCAGAGCGTGCCGTTGATGCGCAGCGACGCCCCCTTCGTGGGCACGGGCCTGGAGGCCAAGGCGGCCCGCGACGCCGGGGACGTGGTCGTCGCGGGCAGCGGCGGCACTGTCGTGGAGGTCGCGGCCGACCGCATCATCGTCAAGACCGAGGACGGCAAGCTCGAGAAGCACTTCCTGCGCAAGTTCGAGCGCACCAACCAGGGCACCTGCTACAACCAGCGGCCCATCGTCGAGGAGGCCGAGGAGGTCGTCGCCGGCCAGGTGATCGCCGACGGGCCGTGCACCGACACCGGTGAGATGGCGCTCGGGCAGAACCTGCTCGTCGCGTTCATGTCGTGGGAGGGCTTCAACTACGAGGACGCGATCATCATCTCGAGCCGGCTGGCTCGCGACGACGTTCTGACCTCGATCCACATCGAGGAGCACGAGGTCGACGCCCGCGACACCAAGCTGGGCGCCGAGGAGATCACCCG
>JBBDQS010000163.1 GCA_040905805.1 Egibacteraceae bacterium
CTCGGTGCCTCGATGAAATTCGTCCCAAGCCCTCATCTGACCTGCGGAACGTAGGGTGTGTGGGGCGTGACGCCGGTCAATCATGGCGGTCGATTGGCCTACTATGGCATTCGAGCGCATCACCGCTGACCCGAGGATCATGGCCGGCGTGCCGTGCATCCGCGGCACCCGCATCCCTGTCGCGACTGTCGTGGGCATGGTCGCCGAGGGCATGTCCGTCAACGACATCCTGGCCGACTATCCGCAGCTGGCCACAGATGACGTTCGTGAGGCCTTGCACTTCGCCGCGGTCGCCGTCGACGAACGCGTCCTGCCGCTACAACCCTCCGCGTGAAGCTGCTGGTCGACGAAAGCCTGGCACGCCGCGTCGCCTCCCTACTGCTCGAGGCGGGACACGACGCCGTGCACGTGGCCGATCTCGACCTTCGTGGGGCTCCCGACGACGCGGTCCTGCAGGCCGCCGCTCGAGAAGACCGAACCGTGGTGACCGCCGACACCGACTTCGGGACCCTACTCGCGCTCGGGCACACGGCCCAGCCGAGCGTGATCCTCCTTCGACGACCCGGGCGAAGGGCCGAACAACGGGCCGCCGCCGTCACGCACGCCATCGACACCGCCGGTGACGCGTTGGACCAGGGTGCCCTGTGGTCATGGAACCCCGCCGCCTTCGTGTTCGGGCACTCCCCATCCAGACAGACTGACCTGCCCTTCTACGCAGCACAGGCCCTGTCCAGCCGACGACCACAGGGTTCAGCGCGGTACCCGCCCCGCCCAGGCGCCAGCACGACCACAGGAGATCGGCGGATCTCCTCCGGTTCGAACCGGACGTTGCGGCCGACCTTGACGAACGAGATGCGACGCTCAGCGACAGCGCGCCGTACCCATCGCTGGGTCACACCGAGGCGCTCCGCTGCTGCGGGTATGTCGATGAGGCAGTCAGACACGGTGAGCCACCCGCCGCTGCCCTTGGATCTGGAGAGGCGCAGGCACCGATTCGTGTCCCCGCTCGAGCTGGCTGGCGCCGACGCGCGGGACTCCGGCGGCGGCGCCGCCTCGGTGCTCGGCGTGATGGGCGCAAGGCCCGTGGGCCTCGTTCACCGCTCGGGTCACCTCCGTGGCAGACGCGCTGATACGCATGCGGCACTGTCCGAAGGAAGTTGCACGCGACCGCCAACGATCGTGACAGCTCTTCGGTCCGCCAGCCTCCACAGGGCGGCTCGGTTGGGCCTGGTCGGGCTACATCACCCAAGGGTGAGCAGCTTCGCTACCAGGAGGTAATACCGTGGTAGCACCAGAGTTGTTATCCTGGCCGCATGGCCGTGAAGAAGGTGTCCGTTGCCCTGGACCCCGATGTCGCTGAGGCGGCGGCATCCGCTGCACAAGCGCGTGGCCAAAGCCTGTCCTCATGGCTCAACGAGGCAGCCCGCAGCCAACTCCGCATCGAGCAGGGTCTGGCTGCGGTGCGCGAGTGGGAGCACGAACATGGGGGCTTGACGGACGACGAGCGTGCCGCAGCACACGGGACCTTGAAGCGGCTCCTTGCCCGTCCGTCCCGCCGTAGCGCGTGATCGTCTACGACACCGGCGCGCTGGTGGCCGGCGAACGCGGAAACCGGGGCATGTGGGCCCTCCACGAAGCCGCGCTTCGCGATCGCCTGAGTCCGCTGGTGCCAGCGGGAGTGCTGGCCCAAGCATGGCGAGGCGGCCCCCAGGCGAACCTGTCACGGCTGCTGGCAGGATGCGTGGTGACGCCGCTCGACGAGCCGCTCGCCCGAGCGGCGGGCGCCCTGTGCGGCAAGGCCCGCACGGCCGACATCGTGGACGCTTCCGTGGTGGTGTTGGCACAGCTGGCGGGTGCTGCCATCGTCACCGGTGACCCTGCGGACCTGCACCGTCTCATCGAGGTTGGCGAGACTGAGATCAGCGTTCACGTGATCTGACGCGCCGTGGTAAATCAGCGGCGCTCCCGGGTGGCCTCGAGCGTCCCGGGCAACCCTGGAAGTTCGGCGGATCTCCGAACGCTGCGGGGCCTCCGGTGACCGTCGCCGGGTTCAGCGACTGCCCGACTGGGTGGTAGCGGGAACGGTTCCCTGCAGGAGATCCGACGAGTTGATCGAGCCCCTTGAAGGGGGTCGTTGCCCATGTCCTTGAGGTGGGCCTGGGAAGACGCCTACCCGGACCTGGCCGACGATCTCACGATGGGTCCCACTTCCCTCGGCACCGATGTGGATCGTGACGCCTCACAGGCGGCCACGGACCAATCCGGCCATACCCCGAGGATGCAGCCAGTGGCCCGGACCCCGCGGCTCGACGCAGTGCAAAACACGATGAC
>JBBDQS010000164.1 GCA_040905805.1 Egibacteraceae bacterium
TTCTCGCCGAGGTCGATGGGAACGACTTCGTGCCGGTCGAGCGCCCTGCATGACTGGCGCGTACTCGCCATACCAGCCTGCGGGGCGACCGGGAGGGAAGCCGGGGGAGAAACCGGGTTACCGCGTGCTCGTCCATCGAAAGTTCGTCCAGTTGTGGGAACATCTGGGGTGTGCGCCAGATCTGTAGGTAGCTGACGGGCGGGGGCGGGGTCGGGGCAGCGTCTGGTCGGGGGTGCCGTCGGGGGTCTGGGCGCGGAAGTGGGCAGACGCGTGTGGTCGAGATCCTGGGGTTGGGCCTACCCGTCGCGTAGTCTGGATGTAGTATCTACAGTCAGACAGGGAGGCACGTGTGGACACCGACCCGCAGCTGGACGACCTGGAGCAGCAGCGCACCCGGCTGTACGACCAGCTGGCCGCCACCGACGACTTCCGGCGCGGGTCGGTGACCGAGTCATACCGCCGCTGCGGCAAACCCAACTGTGCCTGCGCCCGTCAGGACCATCCGGGTCACGGGCCGCGGGTGATGTGGACCCGCAAAGACCCCGGCGGCAAGACCACCGGCCGCCAGCTCACCGCCGAGGAGGTCGACAAGGTGCGCGGCGAGATCGCCGCCTACCGACAGTTCGTGGAGCTCTCCCGGCAGGTCGTGGAGGTCAACGAGGCGATCTGCGAAGCCCGTCCCCTCCAGCCGCTGGCCGACGACCACAGCGAGGCAGAAGTGGCGGACGCCGAAAAAGGGGGCTCGTCGCCGAGCTGACTGCCGAGTTCGCCGCCGAGGTCGCCAGGCTTGCCACCTAGGCGCAAGGGCTGCTGGACCCAGGCGCGGGGGCCGAGGGGCTGCGCAGCCTGGAGGGTGCGATCCGCACGGCGATGACCGGGCTGGGCGGCGCGCTGCTGGAGGGGCTGCTGGCCGGCGACCGCGGTCATCGCGGCGCCCGCATCGACTGCGGCGGCGGCCATCAGGCCGACTTCGTCAGCTACCGTGCCAAGTATCTGGACACGGTGCTGGGCCCGGTCACGTTGCAGCGCGCCTGGTACCACTGCACCCCATGCCACACCGGCACCGCACCCCGCGATGGCGAGCTGGGGGTGGCCGGCGCGTCGCTGTCGCCGGGGCTGCGCCGCATGGTGGCACGCACCGCCGCCAGCAAACCGTTCGCCCAAGCACGAGCGGACCTGGCCGAGCTGGCCGGCATCGAGCTGACCACCAAACGCGTGGAACGCTCCGCGAAGCCGACGGCCAGCAGGTCGCCGCCGCCGTGCAAGCCCAGGCCGACGCGGTGGTGGCCGGCACGCTGTCCCGCCTCGACGCCGACCGGGCACCCATCGACACGCTGTATGTCGCCATGGACGGCACCGGGGTGCCCTGTGTGCCCGCCGCGACCCAGGGACGCCGCGGCAAACAGTCCGACGGACACGCGGCCACCCGCGAGGCCAAGCTCGCTTGCCTGTTCACCCAGAGCGGACTGGACGAGGACGGCCGGCCGGTCCGCGACCCCCACTCGTCCAGCTACGTCGCCACCTTCGCCCCCGCCGAGGACTTCGGCGCACTGGCCTACGCCGAAGCTGACCGTCGCGGCGTCGCCGGTGCCCGACGCACGGTCGTGCTCGGCGACGGCGCCCCCTGGATCTGGAACCTCGCCGCCCTGCACTTTCCCTCCGCGACCCAGATCGTCGACCTCTACCACGCCCGCGAACACCTCCACGAGCTCGGCCGGCTGGTGGCACCGGCCCTCGACGGTGACCACGCCGGCTGGCTGGCCGACCGGCTGGCCGAGCTCGACCGCGGCGACATCCCCGCGCTACTCGACGCCGCCCACAGCCTCACCCTGCCCGACACCCTGACCGCCGAGGTCGACCAGACCCTAGGCTACTTCCAGACCAACCAGCACCGGATGCGCTACGCGCAGTTCCGAAAATCCGGTCTGTTCGTCGGCTCCGGCGCCGTCGAGGCCGGCTGCCGCGCCGTCATCGGCCAACGCCTCAAACTCTCCGGCATGCGCTGGAACGTGC
The DNA here is from genome assembly GCA_040905805.1 of Egibacteraceae bacterium. Taxonomy (NCBI): domain Bacteria; kingdom Bacillati; phylum Actinomycetota; class Nitriliruptoria; order Egibacterales; family Egibacteraceae; species Egibacteraceae bacterium. The sequence continues at coordinate 2,014 of JBBDQS010000164.1, forward strand.
CCGGCGCCACCGGCATCCTCACGCTGCGCTGCCACGACGCCAGCAACCGCTGGGATGACCTGTGGACCCAGATCCACCGCACCACCGCCGCCTGACCCGACCCCTACCTACAAATCTGGCGCACACCCGAACATCTGCCGGAGCGAGTCGGCCTCGAGAGCGCGCAGCAGTTCTACGATCACATCGCCTATACGCCCGGTGTGCCGCCGGAGGTGAACGCCTCCACGGTGCTCAGGGGGAAGGCGGGCAAGCCCAAGTTCGCCGGCGGGTCGCGGACGATCCACTACGAGATCAGCGGTGCAGGCCGCA
>JBBDQS010000165.1:0-23042 GCA_040905805.1 Egibacteraceae bacterium
CGCGGTGACCGGCGTCGTCGAGCGCCGGCTCGCCCTGATGCCCGACGAGACCCGTGGCGTCCTGGACGCAGCCAGCGTGCTCGGCAACCACCTCCTGCCCGACGTCCTCGCCGCGGTGACGGGACGCTCGCTCAGCACGATCATGGAACTGCTGGATCCGGCGATCCGAGCCGGGCTGCTCCACGTCGCCGCGACCGGCGAGGTGCGGTTCGCACATGATCTGTTCCGCGAGACGGTCTACGGCGCTCTCGGTTTTGCGGCACGCACGACACTGCACTCCCAGGTCGGCGAGGCGCTCGAGGCACGGCTCGCGACCGGCGCGCCGGGCAGTCCCGGCGAGGTGGCCGAGCACTTCGCTCTTGCCATCGTGGTGGACGGCTCCGGCAAGGCCGTGCACTGGGCTCGCCGGGCGGCTGCCGACGAGCGACGCCGCTCGGCGTTCGACGAAGCGGCCGCGCACATCCGGAGGGTCCGGCTGGCCGCGTGGAACGCAGGCGTCCCGATCGAAGCGGCGACCCTGGTCGGACTGCTGATGGAAGAGGCAGACAGCCAGGCTCGATCAGGCGACCCCGACGCTGCCCGCGTCCTGCTCGGCACGGCCGGACACCTCGCTCCCGATGCCCCAGCACAGGCCGATGTCGCCCTGGCCGTTCAACGACTCGGGGCCAAGTTCGCGGCACCCCGAGACGCCATCATCACCCAGCTCGCCGCAGCGCTCGACGCCGTCACCGGCGTCGACATCATCCGCCAGGCGCAAGTCACCGCTGCCCTGGCCCGGGAGCTGCAGCACTCGGTCGACGAAGACCGCGTGCGGGCAGGCCCGCTCAGCGAACAGGCCCTCGAGCTGGGCCGGCAGGCCGACGACGACGAGACCCTGGTCGCCTGCCTGCTCGCGCGACACGACGCACTGTGGGAACCCGGCACCGGCGCACAGCGAGCCGTGCTGGCACAGGAGATCGCGGAGGTGGGCGCCCGCCTCGGCGACACCGACCGTCTCGCAGAGGGGCTCATCCTCCAAGCCAACGGTCTGCTCGAGTCCGGGTCAGCTGGCTTCCGCCGGGTGCTCGACCGCTGGTTCGGCTTGTTGGACACCCGCGCCGAACCCCGCGATCGGTACATGGTGCTGACACGACGCGCTGCGCTCGCCCTGCTCGACGGCGACAGCGACGCCGCCCGCGACCTGATGCACCACGCCGCCGACGTCGGCACAGCGATCCACGAACCCGACACCGGCAACGTCCTGATGTCCCAACGGGTGGCGCTGGCCCGTGTGCTCGACGACCGCGACGAGCACGTCCGCCTCGCACACGACGCAGTCGAGTGGTGGACGGGCGCGCCGGTACTCGCCCACGCCGTCGCCGCAGGCGCCTACGCCGGCGCTGGCGACCTCGGATCGGCTGCCCGCGAGATCGCGATGGTCACCGAGGCGGGCGGGCTCACCAACGAAGGCTCGTACCTCCGCTCAGTGCTCATCGGTCATCTCGCTGAAGCCGCAGCCGCTTGCGACCATCAAGTGCTCTGCCAAGAGCTGCTGGACGAGATCGAACCGCTCGCCGGTGACTGCGGTGTCAACGGCGCCGTCGTCGCGTTCGCCGGCCCGTTCGCGTACCCGGCAGCCATCCTGGCGCGAACACTGGGGGATGAGGATCGTGCCCGCCGACTCGCCGAGCAATCGCTCGACAACGCTCGACGGCTCGGCGCGCGCACCTGGGCAGCACTCAGCGAAGGACTGCTCGCCGAGCTCGACCGTCCGGACCGCACAGGAAAAGCCGACCAGCGACGAGCTGGCACCGGCGATCGAGCCGAGCTCACCCGCAACCACGGCTTCTGGACGATCAGCTGGCGAGGAGAACAGGCAACCATCACCGACCGCAAAGGCATGAACGACATCGCAACACTCATCCAGCAGCAGGGGACCGACGTGCCCGCCCTCCAACTCGCCAGTGGGATCCCGGGCACCGCGGCAGGGATGACCGACACGATCATCGACATGCAGGCGCTCACCGCCTATCGGGGCCACCTCCTCGACCTCGACGCCGAGATCGACCAGGCCGCCGAACACCGCGACCCTGGCCGGGTCGAACAGCTCCGCATCGAGCGCGAGGACATTCTCGCCGAGATCCGTCGCGCCACCCGCCTCGGCGGCCAACCCCGAGCCGGGGCCAACGATCCCGCCGAACGCGCCCGCAAGTCGGTCAGCGCCCGCATCCGCGATGCCATCAAACGCGTCGAGCCACTCGCTCCCGACCTCGCCGCTCATCTCGACCGCTCGATCCGCACCGGGCTGCGCTGCTCCTACGACCCCGCGCCCGACGATGCCGTCGACTGGCTGATCCGCGACCTCACGCACTGATCCCTCGAAGGGCACGCACGACATCCCTGGGCGCAGAGCGACACCGAGCCCGGCCCGTCTGGATCCACTGGCCGGCGGCCTGCTCGGTGCGGATTGGGCGCCTGCCGGATCGGTGATGTGCCCCGCCGGCCCCATCCTGGGGATAACCACCGAAGCGAAGACGTGCGTGGACCCTGCCGGAATCGAACCGGCGACCTCCACCTTGCAAAGGCGGATCGCGCCGCTGTGGTCTTTCCTGGTCAGCGCCATTATCGCAGGTCGACTCGACTCAGGGGCACAATGCCAATGCCTTCCTCTGCCGCCCGATACCCCCCTGTGACGCTGGGTTTTACCCGGATTTACCCCGGTCTTACCCCGTGGACGGCTCGATCGGTGCCACCCTCCCTATCCCATGTCGATCCCTGAGTCGGGGCCGTCCAGCCGTTCAAGGCCCACGGCAAGGTCTGTATCACGCAATTGACGGACGGTCGATTGCCAGCGATGAACCGTCGCTCGCAGAGCCCGGTAGGCGGCGTCGTCTAAGCCCAACCGCTCCGGCGGGATGCGCCGCACCTGGTCCATGGCGTGGTCAAGTACATCCAGGTCAAGGCCAGGGTCCTTCTGCGCCGCCAGCGCGATGAGCTCCGACAGCGAGAACCGCTTCGTCAGTTCTTGCAGGTCGAGGAAGTCACGAGGCGCCGCACGATCGAAGACGGCCAGTACCTTGTTGGCGCCCAGCTCCCGAAGGTCCAGCGCGAGACCGTAACGGGTCGCCACCGGCCCCAGTGCCCGGTAGTCAATGGCGATGTCCACCTCGCAGCCGTCCTGCGCGTCCTGCACGGTAAGACGGACGAACGCATCGGCCTCCCGCTCGCGGCGTACCTCGAGGCCTTCAGCGATACACGTCCGCTCAAGCGCGTCAGCAAGCCGGTGGACCCCGGCCGGCTCGTCAGGAGGACCGAAGTAGTCCAGGTCGCGGGTAGGTCGCTCGAGCAAACCATGCGCCGCAAGCCCGCCCCCGCCAGCCAGCACGAACCCGTCTGACTCAGCCAACCCGGTTACGAGCGCGGCCAGACGCTCCTGCAACACCGTGAGGGCCACTACCTGGAAGGCCGCGGACTACGTTGGCGTGCACGCTCGCGCCAGTCGACTAGGACGACACCCCGGCGCTGAGCGATCCAGGCGATCCACGCCTGGCTGACAGCACGCGGCAGTACCAGTTCTTCCCACAGGTCAACGAGGTCATCGACATCGATGAACGAGCGCACATCCTCCGCTGTGCCCTCCGACAGGACCTGCTCGTAGACCAGCGCGCGCTGCCGGCGGTCAGCCAGGTCATACGTCGGATCCGTCTCACTCCAGTTGACCCGTCGCGGCAGCCTGACCACACCCCGAGCCTTGACGCTCCCCCGCGCATTCAGGTCGTCAGGTATCTCGGGCGCCACGTCGCGGCGCGTCGTCACAGCCTTGTCCATCGCCCGATGCTACGCCGTGCCCGGCCTCAATCAACGATGTTGAAGGATGCTGCGACACGCTGGGCCTCGCAGACCGCCCGGAGCCTCGCGTACCGGCGCATCTCGGGGGTTGTTTGTGGCCCCGGCAGAGCCGCGGCCTCAACGAGGGACGAATCGTGCGGTGTCCGCCCGTAACGCCTCCTCCAATGCCTCGTCGGCGCGCACGGCTCTCGGCCCGCCAGGATCGCCACCGGGCCGCAGCGCAGCAGCTCGGAGCGGCTCAAGCCCCAGTGTTCGGCGATGTCGTTGAGGCGGGCGCCGAGCTTATGGCCAACTTCGAGCGAACTCTGACCTCTGGTAACTACCGTGGTCCCGGCGGCGGCCACGTCGTTTCGGGCGGCCGCCACGACGACCGAAACCGGGCCTGGCGCTCCTCGGCGAGGGCGCGGGCCGGTTCCTCCAGGTGGCGCCAGCGCTTGTGGGCGGACTGGCGGGTGATGCCGACCGCGTGGGCGATGTGGGCCCAGCTGTCGTTGAAGGAGCGGGCCTCCAGGACGCGTTGGTCGAGGACCTCGTGGGCAAGCCGGCCGATTTCGGCCGCCAGGCGGACGGCCTCGAGGCGCGTCATGCCCTCCTGCTCGGCGCCGATCCAGCGCTCCAGAGCGCGGCGCAGCTCCGGGTCGGTGCGGTGCACATACGCCATGGCGGTGTCAGCCTCGGCTGACGGGCGTCAGCCCTGCAACACATGTTGCCAGTCTGTGTCGCCGCATAGCCATGGATTCGCGCTTCTGGTGACGGTGCGCTGGGGGTGGGGTCAGGAGGCGTCGGCGGATCGGTCGGGAGCGCATGGGTCTTCTCTCTCGATGGGGTGATGGGGGCGAGCGTCGCGGGGCTGCGGCCGAAGGCGTCGGGGTTACTGCGGAGGTCGGCGAGGCTTGCCGCGAGGTCTTCGAGCTCGTGGGGGAACAGGTGGCCGTAGCGGTCGAAGGTCGCGCGCACGGTGGAGTGGCCCATCCATGCCATGACCGCGCGGGCGGTCCCGCCTCGGGCGATCAGCCAGGAGGCGCACGTGTGGCGCAGGTCGTGGAAGCGCAGCGCCGGGTCGAGCCCGCAGGCCAGGACCGCCGGGCGCCACACACGACGGCGGAAGTTGGTGTAGCTGAGCGGCCCGCCCGAGGGGGCCGTCAACAGGAAGTCTGCCGGCCACAGATTGCCTGCCTGGACGTGCGTCCCGACCTCCTCGGCCAGGGCGGCCTCGAGGTGCACGACCCGGCGGCTATGGGTCTTGGTGTCCTTGCCGGTCCCGCGGCGCTCCAGCGATCGGGAGACGGTGACCGCGCGCCGCAGGTCGACGTCGCCCACCTGGACGGCGGCGACCGCCCCAGCGCAGGCCGGTGTAGGCGGCGAAGCGCACGAGCAGGTCGTAGGGGGCCGCCACGCACGCGGCGAGGTTCTCCACCTCGCCGGGGGTGAGGAACCGGGGCTCATGGCGGCTGATCGCGCGCGGGGCGCGCACACCGCGGCAGGGGTTGTCGCGGACCAGGCGAGCGTCGACCGCCCCGGCGAAGACCACGCTCAGCACCCGCAGAGCCTTCTCCGCGGTCGCGGGGGAGCGTCCGGAGGCGACCATCTCGTTGACCATGCGCCCGACGTCGAACCGGGTGATCGAGATCAGGGGCCGGTCGGCGAAGCGGGGCAGGATGTGCGCCCGCAGCACCGAGCGCACGCCGGCCTGCGTGGACGCGGCACGCCCGACGTAGGCGGCCAGCCACTCGTCGGCCCACTGCCCAGCGGCACACGGCCGGCGTCGGGGGAGATCCACTGGCCGGTGGCCTGGTCGGTGCGCACCTGGGCGGCGAAGACCTGCGCGTCCGCCTTGGTGCGAAACGGCTGGCTGCGGTGGTGGGGCCGGTCGGGTCGGCGGTGCGGAGGCGATCCCGTGAAACTGGGGAGACCAGCGGTTTTGCGGGTGGACCCTGCCGGAATCGAACCGGCGACCTCCACCTTGCAAAGGTGGCGCTCTACCAATTGAGCTAAGGGCCCGGCAGGTGTGGGGGCGGCGCCCCCGGAGCGCGGCTAGAGGTCGCGGGGCTCTTCCCAGATCGCCTCGTCGAGCTCACGGTCCCGTTGCTTCTTCAGCACCGCGGCGACGACTCCGGCAAGGGCAGCGAACAGCGCGAGCTTGCGCATGGGGATCCTCCTTCAGAGGAGTACGGCAGTGGGCCATCGAGGACTTGAACCTCGGACCTCACCCTTATCAGGGGTGCGCTCTAACCTGGCTGAGCTAATGGCCCGTGTGCGCACGGCAGTGTAGCCCGGCACGGGGGGACGCGCACCGCGGGCACGCCCCCGGGACGGCTACTCGTCGTCGTACAAGGTGACCCGCAAACCGCCGACGAGGTCGGAAATGAGGTTGTACAGGAACGCCAGGAAGACGTTGATCCCGCTCCACAGCACCACGTTCAGCAAGCCGATCAGGAACACCGCGCGGGCGATCATGCCCCCGCGGATCTCCACAACCAGCTGCAGATCGGCGAGGAACTCCGTCAACCGGTCCACCAAGCCCAGCTGGTTGACCACCGCCCAGAACACCGTCAGGGCCAGCATCAACACGAGCAGGGCGCAGAAGTAGAACAGCAGGCTGAGCTTCAGGACCGACCAGGGGTCCACCTTGTGGACGGTCGAGCGGCGTCGCAGCGGTCGACGAGCGGGCCCCCGCGCACCGGGCGCGGCCGGTGTCGCTTCCTGGCCCGGTTGGGCAGGCCGCCGCTCGCGGGTGCCTGGGCGCGCCCGGCCGGGAGCCGGTCGGCCGGGGCGCGCCGCCGGTGGCGCCGTGGCGGCCGCCGCCTGTGGCCGCTGCTCCCGGGCGGCCCCCGCGGTCCGCTGGGTCTGCTCGGTCTCCGCCGGTGCCTGCCCCCGGGCCCGCGCGGGGCGCTCAGCCTCCGCCGGCGCCGGCGCCTGCACTCGTGCCGTTTGTTCGGCCTCCGCGGGCGCGGACCCACGGGTCCGTGCCTGGCGCTCGCCCTGCGCCGCGGCCTGCCCACGCGTCCGGGCGGGACGCTCGGCCTCCGCGGACGTCGGCGACGGGCGCTGCCGGCCTTGCGTGCGCTCCGAGACCGGCTGGGCCTCACGCTGGCGGTCGGGGGCCTGGCGCGGCTCCTGCCGGTTGGCTCCCGGCACGGGCATGACCCGGTTGGGATCGCCCTGCGGCGCTGGCTTCCGCGCCGCGGGCTCCGTGGCGTCAGCTGGGCGCGGGGCAGACGCAGGCGACGACGGGCGCTCGGGCTGGCGGGCGGGCGACGCGCCAAGAGCGCGTCCCGGGCGCTCGGGCGCGGCGCGCTCGGCGCTAGCCCGCTCGGCACGCTCCGGCGCAGCCTGCTGCGGGCGCTCGGGCGCGGCGCGCTCGGTCTGCCCGGCGCCAGCCCGCTGCGGGCGCTCGGGGGCAGCCCGCTCGGCACGTTCCGGTGCGGCGCGCTCCGGCCCGGCGCGCTCGGTCTGCCCGGGCGCAGCGCGCTCGGGCGCAGCCTGCTGCGGGCGCTGCAGGCGATTGGGTCCGACGGTCGGCCGCTCGCCGGGCGATGACTCACCCTCGGGGCGCCCCGGACGCTCGGGGCGCTGGCGAGCTCCCGCCGGGCGCTCCGGGCGCTCGGGACGCGCGGGACGGTCCGGCCGCCCGGGACGTTCGGGGCGCTGGCGCTGCGGTCCCCCGCCGGGGCGCGACCAACGCTCCCCGTCGGCTGCACGCGATGCTGCCTCGGGGGCGCCCTTGGGCGCCTCGCGGCGTGCGTCGGTGGCCTCGCCGTCCTTGGGCGGCGGCTTCTCCGGCGCCCCGTCGCGACGTTCCGGCCAGTACAGCGGGCGCGTGGGCGGGCTCTTGCGATTCCCTCCCGGCGGCGTCGAACTCATGGTCCTCCTCGCCGTCGGCGACCAGCGGACATCGCCGCCATCCGCCACAGATCCTCCATGCGGTCGTGCGCTGCGGCCCGCGGGCACGCGCAGCCCGCGCGCGCGCCGTCATGTCCCGGGGCTATACCCATGGTGGGCGGCACCGTACTCGACCCGACGGGGATCGGCCAAAGAGCCGCCCCCGCCGCCGGCGGTCCCAGCATCGACCAACCGCCCACGCTAATCCTCCTCCGCGAGCTCGTCGCCCTCGATGACGGGCGCGACCGACGCGACCTTGGCGCCCTGCGAGGGCTTCATCAGCCGGACCCCCTGCGTCGAGCGCCCGGTCGGTCGGATGTCGCCCACGTCCATGCGGATGATGGTGCCGGTGTCGGTGACCAGGAAGATCTCCTGCTCGTAGGCGGCCACCAGCGCCCCCACGAGACCTCCGCGCGCCTCCACGAGCTTGGCGGTCAGCACGCCCTTGCCGCCGCGCCGCTGCGTGGGGTAGCGCTCGAGGGGGGTGCGCTTGCCGTAGCCCTCGTCGGTCACGACGAGCAGCTGGCCGTCGGGGATGGTCCGGCACGCTGACAGCACCTCGTCGCCCGCGCTCAGCGCCATGCCGATCACCCCGGTCGTGTCCCGGCCCATCCGGCGGGCGTCGGACTCGGCGAAGCGGATCGCCATCGCCCGGCGCGACACGAGCACGATCTCGTCGCCGCCCGACGTCACCTGCACGCCGATCAGCTCGTCGCCCTCCCGCAGGTTGATCGCGATCAGCACGCTGCGCGGCGAGTCGTAGTCGGCCAGCGCCGTGCGCTTGACCATCCCCTGGCGCGTCGCGAACACCAGGTAGGAGGTGCTCTCGCGCAGCTCGTCGTCGGTCACGGACACGACCGCGGCGATGCGCTCCTCGGGCGCCAGCGCCAGCCCCTCCACGTTGGCCACGTACGCGCCGCGCGCCGTACGGCTCTTCTCGGGGACCTGCCACGCCCGCACCCGGTAGACCCGGCCCTGGTTGGTGAAGAACAGCAGCCAGTGGTGGGTCGTGGTCACGAGCAGGTCGCGGATGATGTCGTCTTCCTTGAGGGCCCCGCTCGTCACCCCCTTGCCGCCGCGCCGCTGGGTGCGGTACTCGCTGATCGGCACCCGCTTGACGTAGCCGGCGCGGGTGAGCGTCACGGCCACGTCGGTCTGGGCGATGAGGTCGGCCATGTCGACCTCGCCATCGTCCGGGACGATCTGGGTGCGCCGCGCGTCACCGAACCGGTCGCGCAGCTCGCCGAGCTCGTCGGAGATGATCGCGCGCACCCGCTCGGGCCGGGCGAGGATGTCGCGCAGGTCGGCGATGCGCTCGGACAGCTCGGCGTACTCCTCGGCGATGCGCTGGGCCTCCAGCTGGGCCAGACGGCGCAGCTGCATGTCGAGGATCGCCCGCGCCTGCACCTCCGACAGGGAGAAACGCTCCTGGAGCTCGGCCAGGGCCGCCTCGGCCGAGGCCGCCGCCCGGATCAGGGCGATGACCGCGTCGAGGTTGTCCAGGGCGATGATCAGGCCCTCGAGGACGTGGGCGCGCTCCTCGGCCTTGCGCAGCCGGTAGCGGGTGCGCCGGGTGATCACGTCGACCTGGTGGTCGATGTAGTGCCCGATGGTCGCCTTCAGCCCGAGCGTACGCGGCACCCCGTCGACCAGCGACAGGTTGTTGACCCCGAAGGTGTCCTGCAGCTGGGTCATCTTGTACAGCTGGTTCAGGATCACCTGGGGGTTCGCGTCGCGCTTGCAGAAGACCACCAGCTTGTTGCCCTGGCGGTTGGACAGGTCCTTCAGGTCGCGGATCCCGATGATGCGCTTGTGCTTGTGCAGCTCGGCGATCTTCTCGGCCAGCCGCGCCTTGTTGACCTGGTAGGGCAGCTCGGTGACGACGATGCGGGCGCCCTTGTCGTCGTCCTCGACGTCGACCACGGCGCGCATGCGCACCGAGCCCCGCCCCGTCTCGTACGCCTCGCGGATGCCGCGCAGCCCCATGATCGTGGCGCCGGTCGGGAAGTCGGGGCCCGGCACCATCGTCATCAGCTCGTCGAGGGTGATGTCGGGGTTGGCGATCTGGGCGATCACCGCGTTGGTCATCTCGACGAGGTTGTGCGGGGGGATGTTGGTGGCCATGCCCACCGCGATGCCCGAGCTGCCGTTGACGAGCAGGTTCGGAAAGCGGCTCGGCAGGACGACCGGCTCCTCGGCGTCGCCGTCGTAGCTGTCGACGAAGTCGACGGTCTCCTCGTCGATGTCGCGCAGCAGCTCCATCGCCAGGGGGGACAGGCGCGCCTCGGTGTAGCGCATCGCCGCGGGCGGGTCCCCGTCGACCGAGCCGAAGTTGCCGTGCCCGTCGATCAGCGGGTAGCGGATCGCCCACGGCTGGGCCATGCGGGCCAGCGCGTCGTAGATCGCCGAGTCGCCGTGCGGGTGGTACTTCTTCATCACGTCGCCGACCGCCGCCGCCGACTTGCGGTGCTTGGTGGTCGAGCGCATGCCGCCCTCGAACATCGAGAACAGGATGCGCCGGTGCACCGGCTTCAGGCCGTCGCGCACGTCGGGCAGCGCCCGCCCGACGATCACGCTCATCGCGTAGTCGAGGTAGGAGCGCTGCAGCTCGTCCTCGAGCTCGATCGGCTCGATGCGGTTGCCGGGGGGGACGACGTCGTCGGTCACGGGGCTACTACTTCCTGACGTCGAGGATGAGGCGGGTGGGGCTGGACAGGTCGTGCAGCCAGAACCCCCGCGGGGACGTCGGCAGCACGGTGATGCGCACCTGGTCGGGACGGTCGGTGTCGTCCACGACCACCCCGTCGAAGGCCGGGTCCTCGACGTCGACCCGCTGACCGGGCTCCAGGTCGGCGTCGTAGGCGGCGATGCCGTCGATCTCCAGCACGATCCGACCGCCGTCCTCGCGCACGCGCGCCGGCGGGACGGCGGCGGAGGCGTCGGGGTCGCCCACGTCGGCCAGCTCGACGATGACCCGCAGGTAGGTCACCCGGTCGCGGACCCGCACGCGGGTCACCGCGAGGGGCTGGTCGGGCGGGGCGCCGATGTCCTGGTCCTCGGTGGAGAAGCTGTCCAGGGGCGGCACGCCGTCGCCCTCGCCGGGTTCGACCATGATGCTCTCGTCGCGCACGAGGACCTCGGGCAAACCCCACCCGCCCCAGAAGGCGCCCACGTCCAGGCCGCGGCGCGAGCCGGTCTGGTGGCCCTCGACCGACAGGCGCACCTGCTCGATCGTGGGGAACTCGGTGAGGGTGCCGGCGATCGCGGCCAGGGCCAGGGCCTCGTGCTCGTCGGAGGGGTTGACCCCCGCGGCCCGGGAGATCACCTCACGCGACAGGTCGAGGTGCGCGGTGCCTTCGGCCACGAACAGGTCGAGCACCTGGGTCTCGGGCGGCAGGGCCGCCGACAGACCGGACTCGTCCTCCCCGCGGGGGCCGGCGATCAGGTAGTGCACCGCCGCGAGCGGCAGGTCGTCGGTGATCTCGGTCTCAATGGTCACCGGGACCAGGAAGGCCGACGAGCCCTCGCCGCTGCGGAAGTACACGGTCAGGTCGACCATGTCGGCGGGCTGCATGGTCGGCTCGACGCTGATCGGATCGGCGAGCGGCTCGGTGCCGCCGCGGGAGCAGGCCGCCAGGACCAGGACCGCCGCCAGCGCCGCGAGCGCCGCCAGCCGCTGCGCGCCGGCGCGGCGCGGACCTCGGGCGCTGGTCGGCGGGCGGGTCATACGTCGAGGAAGCGCACGTCGCGGGCGTTGCGGACGATGAAGTCGCGGCGCGCCTCGACGTCGTCGCCCATCAGGGTGGTGAACATCTGGTCGGCGGCGGCGGCGTCCTCCATCGTCACCTGCAGCAGCGTGCGGGCCTGCGGGTCCATGGTGGTGTCCCAGAGGTCCTGGGCGTCCATCTCGCCGAGGCCCTTCAGCCGGCTGATGTCGGGCTTCTTGCCATTCTCGCCGATGATGCCGTCGGCGCGCCACTCCTCCAGGATCACGTCGCGCTCCTTCTCGCTCAGGGCGAAGCGAACCTTGTCCTTGCCCTTCGCCCCCGGGGGGGCCATCTGGTAGAGCGGCGGCTGGGCGATGTAGACGAAGCCCGCGTCGATCAGCTCGCGCATGTGGCGGAACGCGAAGGTCAGCACGAGCGTGCGGATGTGGGCGCCGTCGACGTCGGCGTCCATCAGCATCACGATCTTGTGGTAGCGGGCCTTGCCCAGCTCGAAGTCCTCGCCGATGCCGGTGCCGATCGCGGTGATCAGCGCCTGGATCTCCTTGTTCTCGAGGATCTTGCCGAGGCGCGCCTTCTCGACGTTCAGGATCTTGCCGCGGATCGGCAGGACCGCCTGGGTGTCGCGGTCGCGCGCCTGCTTGGACGAGCCGCCGGCCGAGTCGCCCTCGACGATGAAGATCTCGCAGTCGGCGGGCACGCTGGAGTCGCAGTCGGCGAGCTTGCCGGGCAGCGACGGGGAGTCCAGCAGCCCCTTGCGCCGGGTCAGCTCCCGCGCGGCGCGGGCCGCCAGGCGGGCCTCGGCCCCCTGGACCGCCTTGGCCACGACGAGCCGGGCCTCGGTCGGGTGCTCCTCGAACCACGTGGACAGCTGGTCGTTGCAGGCCTTCTCGACCATGCTGCGGATCGGGGTGTTGCCGAGCTTGGTCTTGGTCTGCCCCTCGAACTGGGGGTCGGCGAGCTTGACCGACACGATCGCCGTGAGGCCCTCACGGATGTCCTCGCCGGTGAGGCCGAGCTCCTTGCCGTTGCCCTTGACCTTGGCCAGCAGGCCCGTCTTGCGCGCGTAGCGGTTGACCACCGCGGTCAGGGCCTTCTTGAAGCCCTCCTCGTGGGTGCCGCCCTCGTGGGTGTTGATGGTGTTGGCGAAGGTGTGGATGGACTCGTGGTAGCTCACGTTCCACTGCAGCGCCACCTCGACCTCGGCGGGCCCCCCGGCGGGGCTGTCCTGGTCGGCGGCGGTGAAGTGCAGGATGCCCTCGTGCAGGGGCTCCTTCTGGGCGTTCAGGTGCCGGACGAAGTCGCGCAGGCCGCCTTCGTAGCAGAACTCCAGGCGCCGCTCCGCGCCGGCCCCGACGTCCACGGTCCCGGCGTCCGGCTGGCGGTCGTCGACCAGGCTGATCCGCAGCCCGGCGGTCAGGAACGCGGTCTCGCGGAAGCGACCGGTCAGGATCTCCCAGTTGTAGTCGAGGACCTCGAAGATCTGGTCGTCGGCCCAGAACGTGATGGTCGTGCCGGTGCGGTCGGTCTCGCCGACGGCGGCCACCGGGCCGTCGGGGCGCCCGCGCTGGTAGGTCTGGCGGTAGATGCGCCCGTCGCGGTGGACCTCGGCCACCAGGCGCGCCGACAGGGCGTTGACGACCGAGACGCCCACGCCGTGCAGCCCGCCGGACACCGCGTAGCTCTTGTTGTCGAACTTGCCGCCGGCGTGCAGGACCGTCAGCACGACCTCCAGGGCGGACTTGCGCTTGCCGAGGTGGGTCAGCTCGTCGATCGGGATGCCGCGACCGTCGTCGGTGACCCGCACGCCGCCGTCGGCCAGCAGCCGCACCTCGATGGCGCTGCAGCGCCCCGCCATCGCCTCGTCGACCGAGTTGTCCACGACCTCGTAGACGAGGTGGTGCAACCCGCGGGGGCCGGTCGAGCCGATGTACATGCCGGGCCGCTTGCGGACGGCCTCGAGCCCCTCCAGGACGGTGATGTCGCTGGCGTCGTAGCGCCCGCCGTCGACCGTCGGCCGGCCTTGCTGGTCGTCGTCCACGGGCTCGTCTGCTCCAGTTGCCCCGTGACGATGCGGGGCTGCTCGCGACGCACGCCGGTGCGTGGTCAGGAAAATGGGCGCAGCTCGCCACCATCGCAACGCACACAGTCACGCCACGAGGGGCAGAGGTGGGGCGGCTCACCTTCGAGCCTACCACAGACCCCCGCGGACCGCACACTTGTCCACAGCGTGTTTCCGCAGGTCAGAGGCGGTTTCACCGCGGAATCCAGGGACGGTTCTGGCGCCCCGCGGGCCGACCACGCCTCGGGCGCGCGGCCGCTGGGGGACCGCCACCCCCGGCGCAGCAGGGCATCGCCCGCGCCAGCTCGGGCGATGCGCGCTCAGTCGTCGGCGCCGCGCAGCGGCCCGCTCACGACCGTGACCTGGGTCACCTGACCGTCGCCGAGCACGGCGTTGGCGCGCTGCGCCAGCTGCGCGGCGAGGAAACGTACCTGCGTGGCCCACGTCGCGGAGTCGGCCCGCACCACCAGGACGCCGCCGTGCAGGCGCACGGGCTCGGTGTGGGCCGCCAGCTGCTCCCCGGCGATCTCGGCCCAGGTGCCGTGGACGCGGGCCCCCTCCAGGTGCACCGCCCACCCACGGCGCGCCGCGGTCGTGTCGCGCAGCAGCTCGGTCACGGGTCGGGGGTCGCGGCCGCGCGCCGGGCGGGCGTCGGGCAGCTCCGCCTCGGGATCGGAGCGTCGTCGGCGGGGCAGGCGCGGGCGGGTCATCGGGTGCCCGTCGTCCGGGTGCCGGTCATCGCGTGACCCGGCCTGCCCGGACCCGGTAGCGGGGCCCGTAAAGGGGCACGTCGTCGTCCACGGCCGCGGTCACCAGGACCTGGCCGAAGCGGTCGCAGCGCGCCGCCAGGCGCGCTCGGCGCTGCTCGTCGAGCTCGGCGAACACATCGTCGAGCAGCACGATCGGCTCGTCGCCCACCTGGTGGAGGACCTCCCGGCTGGCAAGGCGCAGGGCCAGGGCCAGCGACCAGTGCTCGCCGTGGCTCGCGTAGCCCTTGGCCGGCAGGTCGTTCAGGCCGAGGAACAGCTCGTCGCGGTGCGGACCGGCCAGGGTGACCCCCCGCTCGCGCTCGGCGTCCGCCACCGCCTCCAGCCCGGCGCGCAGCTCGGCGTCCAGGGCGGCGGGATCGGGCACGCCCGCGTCGGCCTCCGCCGCGATGCGCCGGCCGGTCGACAGCTCGTAGGCCAGCGCGACCTGGCCCGTCGCCTCCCGGGTCGGCGACGCCGTGACGAGGTCGCGGTAGGCGTCCTCGGTCGGCCCGGCCAGGGCGTGCACCGCCGCGATCCGCGCGGCCAGCACCGTCGCCCCTGCCCGGGCCAGGGCCGCGGTCCACGTCTCCAGGGTGGCCGGGGCGTCGCCGCCGGCCCCCTCGGCCGGGTGCGGGGCCCGGGGGGCGTGGTCGCGGCCGCGAAGGCCCGCGCGGGCCGCCTTGAGCAGGGCGTTGCGCTGGCGCAGCACCCGGTCGTACTCCTGGCGGGCCGCGGCGTAGGCCGGACGGCGCTGGATGAGCAGGTCGTCGAGGAAGCGCCGCCGCTCGCCGGGGTCACCGCGCACGAGCTGGAGGTCCTCGGGGGCGAACAGCACGCTGCGCACCTGCCCGATGGCCGCCCGGGTCCGCGCCTGCGGCTGGCCGTTCACGCGCATGCGGTTGCGCCCGCCCGGGCGCAGCTCGAGCTCCACGGTCAGCCGCCGGCCGGGGGCCGTGGGGGTGGCCGGGTCGGGCGCCAGGCGCGCCACCGCCCGCACCACGGCCGCCTCGGCGCCCGCGGCCACCAGCGGCCCGTCGTTGGCCACCCGGTGGCTGTGGCCGACGGCCAGGTAATGCACCGCCTCCAGCAGGTTGGTCTTGCCCTGGGCGTTCTCACCGACCAGGACGGCCACGCCCGCGTCGAGGTCGACGTCGACCGCGGCGTAGGACCGGTAGTCGCGCAGCTCGAGGCGCTCGAGGTGCACGGGCTCTGCGCCGGCGCCGACCGGCTACACCCTGACGGGCATCAGCAGGTACAGGAAGTCCCCGGCGACGGTGTCGGTCTCCTCGCCCTCGCGGGGGGCGGGCCGCAGCACCGCCGGTTTCAGCTCGTCGCGGAACTCGAAGCGCACGCGCTCCCCGCCCGTCGCATCCAGCCCGTCGGTGAGATAGCGCGGGTTGAACGCGATCTGCAGGTCCTCGCCCTCGAGCGTGCCGGGCAGGGACTCCTCGGCCTGGCCGACCTCGCCGCTGCCGGCGGTCACGCGCACGCTGTCCTCGGTCAGGTGCAGCGTCACCGGGGTGGCCGCGGTGTTGGTGTCGCCGACGACGGCGACGCGCTTGACCACCTCGGTCAGCTCCGCGCGGTCCACGGTCAGGCGGCGCTCGAACCCGGCGGGGATCAGCTGGCGGAAGTCGGGGAACGTGCCCTCGATGAGGTTGGTGGTGAGCCGGCGGTCGCCGAAGGTGAAGGTCACCCGCGCCGCCTCGAGCACGATGCGCACCTCGCTGCCGAGCTGCTCGGCGGAGCGGCGCGCCTCCTCCAGCGCCCGGCGGGGCACGAGCACGGTCTGGTCGGTGCCCTGGTCCCAGGGCACGGTGCGCACCGCCAGGCGGTAGGAGTCCGTCGCGGCGGCCGTCAACGTGTCCGCGGTGGCCTCGAGGCTCACCCCGGTCAGCACGGGACGGGCGTCGTCGAGGCTGGCGGCGCGGGCGACCTGGGCCACCGTGCGGGAGAACTCCTCGGCCTTCATCGCCACCACGGGGGCGTCGTCGGCGGGCTCGGGCAGGGCCGGGAAGTCCTCCGCGGGCATGAGCCGCAGGTCGAACTGGGCGCGACCGCACGACAGGTGCAGCCGGTCGCCATCGACCTCGGCACTCACCCCCTGCTGGGGCAGTGACCGGACGACGTCGCCGAGCAGCTTGCCCGGCACGAGGGCGACCCCGTCACGGTCGGCCTGCACCGGGATCGACAGCTCGCTGGAGGTCTCCAGGTCGGTGGACCGCAGGTGCAGCCGGTCGCCCAGGACCTCCAGGCGCACACCCGACAGGGCCGGCAACGTCGCCCGTGCCCCGACCGTGCGCAGGGCCCAGGACGCCGCCTCAGCGAACTCGGTGCGCTCCGCCCGGAACTTCATCGCAACCTCCCTGCAACACCCGCGAGGCGGGGTGGTTGTCCCCACATCCGCGGTCCTCGTAGTACTGATAGTCGTTGTAGATAGCAAAACCATTCGTCGTAGTAGAGGGGCGCTGGACCTGGGGACGAACGCTGTCGTGCCTGGTCACGGCCGGTTTGGGGCTGGGGACCCCGTGGGGAGGGCGGTGTGGGGCGGGTGTGCACCGAACGCTGCTCGTCCCCGACACGGGTGGGATTCACAGCCGTGGTGGGGACAACTCGCCGGTCGGCCGGGCGTTGTCCACCGCTTGTCGACCGGTGGTCCCCAGGCCTGGCGGCGATGTTCACTGCGGTCGCCGCGCGGCGGTCTTGACCCGGCCGGTGAGCTCCTGCACCTGCTTGAAGACCGAGGGACGCTCCTTAATGAGCGCGCTGATCTTCTTCTTCGCGTGCATCACGGTGGTGTGGTCGCGCCCGCCGAAGGCCAGGCCGATCTTGGGCAGGCTCAGGTCGGTCAGCTCGCGGGTGAGGTACATGGCGATCTGGCGGGCGTTGACGAGCTGGCGGGTGCGGCTGGCCGAGCACAGCTCCTCCACGCTCAGGCGGAAGTAGGCCGCGGTCTCCGACTGGATCAGCTCGACGCCGATCGCGGTGTCCTCCTCGTCGGGGAACAGGTCCTTCAGGACCCACTGGGCCATCTCCAGGTTGACCTCGGTGTGCTCCAGGCTGCCGTGGGCGATCACCCGGATGAGCGCGCCCTCCAGCTCGCGGATGTTCGACTGGATGTTGTTGGCGATGAGGTCGAGGACGTCGGCGGGCACGAGCAGGCCCTCCTGGGCCGACTTCTTGCGCAGGATCGCCAGGCGGGTCTCCAGGTCGGGGGGCTGGATGTCGGTGATGAGCCCCCACTTGAACCGGGTCTTCAGGCGCTCCTCGAGGTGGCCGATCTGCTTGGGTGGGCGGTCCGAGGAGATCACGATCTGCTTGTCGGTGGTGTGCAGCGCGTTGAAGGTGTGGAAGAACTCCTCCTGGGTGCGCTCCTTTGACTGCAGGAACTGGATGTCGTCGATGAGCAGGACGTCCACGTCGCGGTAGCGGCGCTGGAACGACACCTGGCGCCCGTTGGAGATCGCGTCGATGAACTCGTTGGTGAACTGCTCGCTGGTGACGTAGCGGCACCGCAGGTGGGGGTAGAGCATCGTGGTGTAGTGGCCGACGGCTTGCAGGAGGTGGGTCTTGCCGAGGCCCGCGTGGCCGTAGATGAACAGCGGGTTGTAGGCCGTGGCGGGCGCCTCGGCGACGGCGAAGGCCGCCGCGTGGGCGAAGCGGTTGCTCGCGCCGATGACGAAGCGCTCGAAGGTGTACTTGTCGTTCAGGGCGCCGTCCCGGTCGGCGGCGGGGCGGGGGAACTCCTCGGGGCCCCAGGCGGCGCGGGCGCGTGGCTGGGGTCGTGCGGGTGGCGTGGGGTCGGGATCGGGGTCGCTGACCGGCGACGGGTCGGCGTCGGGGGCCACGATCACCACCACGCGCACCTCCCGCCCGGTCTCGCTCACGAGGACCGAGTGCACGTCCTCGCTGTACGGACCGGTGATCTGCTCGCGGGCCAGGTTGTGGGGGGCGGCCAGTACCACGGTGTCGTCGTCATAGCCGACCATGTCGGTGTCGTTCAGCCACGCCCGGTGGGCCGGACCGGTCAGGCGGTGCTGGAGGTGGGCCAGACAGCGTTGCCAGAGGTCGTCGAGGTCGGTGTCGACCGCCATCAGGTCGTCGGGGTCCGGCGTCGGATCCACCGGCATCGCGTCTGACACACTGCTCCTCCTCGAACTTCGCGGTGCGCACCCAACCCCATCGGCCGGCGGTGACTGTCCACAACATCCTCCACAGGTGTGGACGAATGCCGGCATACGGGCTGACAGCCGGCTCTGATGTGCGGATGCAAGTCCAGCGGAGGCGTATGGACCCCTGCCGGACCGGCGCCGAGCCGGTTCACCGGGATGCGACCATCGTCGGGGCCATACCCGACGGCGAGCACCAGGAAAGCGGTGACAAACCTTTCGTGCAGAGCTGCGTGCCGTGCTTCGTACGGTGGTCCTGCGGTGACCGCGTCGGTGCTGCGCGCCGGGTCAACCGGGATCCTCCTTGGGGGAGGGCCCGCCGGGTGGAGCCTGCTGCTTCGCGCCGCGGTACCGAGCGTGCTTGGTCGGACGGGGGCGGAGTATAGGAGCGGCCTCCCCGGGGTGGCAACCCATTTTCCCCAGGCGTCCCGACGGCCCATCTGGTCGGTTGACACCCCCTGTCCCCCTTCCTAGACTCGTCCCGCGTTGCCTGCGGTCCCGTTGCTCGCGGCGGGACCGTGTGACGTCTGGTGCGCGTTCACCTCCCGACTTGCGCCCGGACGCCGTACGCTGGGCCTCCAGGGGTGCGTCGCCACCGGCCGACGTGGGCGGCCGGGACCTTACCCGAACGTCACCCGAACGTCGTGCCGGTCCGCCGCAGTGGCCGGAGATTGAGAGAAGCCTCGCCATGAAGCGCACGTACCAGCCGAAGACCCGCAAGCGCAAGCGCAAGCACGGCTTCCGCCATCGCATGCGCACGCGCTCAGGGCGCGCGATCGTCAGCCGCCGACGGGCCAAGGGGCGCGGCCGCCTGAGCGTGTGACCCCGCGGTGCGGTGCCCAGTCGGGCGCCCTATCGTGGCGGAATCAGTGCGCGCGCCGCTCCCCCATTGTGTCCGCCGAGATGTGTCTGCCGAGATGTGTCTGCCCGAGACCCCATGACTGACTTCGACCGTCTCCACACCACGGGCGATATCCGTGCGGTCTTCGCGGCGCGCACCGTGGCGCACGGCCCCGCGATGGTGGTGCACGCGCGCCGGCGGTCCGACGATGGGCCGGCTCGGGCGACCGTGGTGGTCGGGCGCAAGGTCGGCGACGCGGTCCGGCGCAACCGGGCGAAGCGCCGGCTCCGGGCGGCGTTGCACCAGACCAGCGCCCCGCGCGGCCTGGACGTGGTGGTGGTG
This sequence comes from Egibacteraceae bacterium, assembly GCA_040905805.1. Classification (NCBI taxonomy): domain Bacteria; kingdom Bacillati; phylum Actinomycetota; class Nitriliruptoria; order Egibacterales; family Egibacteraceae; species Egibacteraceae bacterium. The sequence goes on from JBBDQS010000165.1 coordinate 19,599, forward strand.
GGGCGCTCCCCCGCGCTGACCGCGGACTTCTCGGCGCTGACCGGCGAGGTCGCCCGGCTGCTCGATCGCGTGAGCGACAAGGCGGGGACGCCGCCCCAGGCCGCGGGGAGCGCGGCATGACCGCCGCCGTGGGGGGACCTGCCCGCGTTGGCAGCACCGCGACGGCGCCGGGTCCGGTGGCGTGGGTGCTCATCCAGCTGGTGCGGGTCTACCGGGCGGTGCCGAGGCCGGCGGCGGCGGTGCCGCGCTGCCGCTTCCTGCCGAGTTGCTCGGGGTACGCGCTGGAGGCACTGCGCGTGCACGGCGCTCTGCGGGGCGGGTGGCTCGCCGCGCGCCGCCTCGGGCGCTGCCATCCCTGGAATCCCGGCGGGTTCGACGAGGTCCCACCGCCGTCCGGTGCCCGCCGAAGCCCGCGCATCCACAGCGAGAGGACGTAGCACGTGGCCATCTGGAACGCCTTGATCGACGGCCTGGAGGCGGTGCTGCGGTTCTTCCACGGCATTTCCAGCGGCGTGCCGGTATTCGAGCTGGCGGCATGGGGCTGGGCGATCGTCCTGCTGACCTTCTCGGTGCGGGTGGTGTTGCTGCCTCTGGCCGTCAAGCAGATCAGCTCCATGCGCGCGATGCAGGGGCTGCAGCCGGAGATGAAGAAGATCCAGGCCAAGTACAAGACCGACCGCGAGATGATGCGGGCGAACCCGGAGAAGTACCAGGAGCGACGCAAGAAGCAACAAGAAGAGATGATGAAGCTCTACAAGGAGCACAACGTCAACCCGGCGGCCAGCTGCCTGCCGCTGCTGGCGCAGATGCCGGTCTTCTTCGCCCTCTTCACGCTGCTGCGGGGTGACCGCGTGTCCGAGCTCAGCCAGGAGGGCTTCTACCTCATCCCGAGCCTGGCCGAGGTGCCCACCGCCCAGATGGGCGTCGGCGTCATCCTGCTGATCGCGCTGATGGGCCTCAGCACGTTCGCGTCCCAGAAGCAGATGATGGCCAGCAACCCGGCGTCGGCGGCGCAGCCCCAGCAGAAGGTGCTGCTGTACGCCATGCCGGTCCTGCTCACGGTGTTTGCCGTGAACCTGCCGGTCGGGGTGCTGCTGTACTGGGTGACGACCAACGTCTGGACCATGGGCCAGCAGTACGTGATGTTCCGTAACATCGAGCCGGCGGCAGCGCCGGGGAAACCCAAGCCGAAGCAGGCGTAGCATCACCAGAGGATCAGGAGGGGCCACGGAGGACCAGGAGGGCCGCGGGTTGACGACAAGCGCAGAAGGCCGGGGTGCCACGGTGGACGAAGCGGTCCAGCGGGCGCGGGCCGAGTTGGGCTTGTCCGATGCCGACACGGAGGTCACCGTTGAGGTTTTGGCGGAAGGCCGCAAGGGTCTGTTCGGGGGCGGTCGCCGGGCCCATGTCCGGGTGACGCCCCGAGAGATCAGCGACGAGGAGCACCCCCCGCAGGCGGCCCACGCCGCGATGGGGGACCAGACGCATGACCAGGAGGATGGCGTGGCAGACACCGAGACCAGCACCACCGAAGCCACCGAGGCCGACACCGACGACGTCACCGTCGCCAGATCAAGCGACGACGTCGAGGCGGAGCTGACGCCCGAGGAGCGCATGGACCAGCTCGATCAGGAGGCCGAGCTCGCGGCGGACTTCGTGGAGGGCCTTCTCGACCGGTTCGATCTGCCCGGCGACCTCGAGATCGAGGTCCACGAGGACCAGGCGTTCGTGAACCTGCAAGACGTCGACAGCGGGATCCTGATCGGTCGCCGGGGCGCCACGTTGGAGGCCTTGCAAGAGCTGGTGCGCTCCGCCGTCCAGCGCCAGACCGAGCGGCGGGCCCACGTGCGCATCGACGTGGAGGGCTACAAGGCGCGCCACACCGAGAAGCTGCGCGACAAGTGCCGCGAGGCGATCGCACAGGTGCGCGAGACCGGCGAGCCCTTCCGCCTGGAGCCGATGGACGCCTACGAGCGCAAGCTCATGCACAGCGTGGTCGCGCGCACCGGTGGGGTCACCTCGGTCAGCGAGGGCCACGAGCCCAAGCGCCGCGTCGTCATCCACCCCGAGGGGTAGAGCCTCAACGCTGGACGACATGGATGAGGTTTGGGGTTGAGCATGGCTGTGCGGGCATTGCGGAGTGCGATGCGTGAGGGGCCGGGCGCCGCAGGGACCGGAGGTGCGGTGTCCCGGGCGCGGGCGAAGCGGGCGGTCCCGGTCCCCCTCGGCGCCGACGCCTAGTCGGGTGGGCGGGGGTCGGGCGGAGGGAGGCCCCGCCGGCGACGACGGCGTCCCCGAGCCGACGCCGGCTCAGGCGGCGGCGCTGGATCGGCTTGCGGTGCAACTCGCCGCGTCGCCGCACAATCTCGTCGCCCGCGGTGAGCGTGCCACGGTCCGCGAGCGCCACATCGCGGAGTGCCTCGCGCTCGTGCCCCTGCTGGGGACCGAGCCGGGGCAGGCGTGGGTGGATCTGGGGACGGGCGGGGGGTTGCCGGGTTTGGTGCTGGCGATCATGGTCCCTGCGGTGGAGTGGACGCTGATCGACGCCACCCGCAAGAAGGTCGCGTGGGTGCGGACCGTCGCCGAGGACCTGGGGCTGGACAACGTCACCGGGGTGGCCGGCCGGGCGGAGACCTTGGCGCACGAGCCGCAGTTCCGGGAGCGCTTCGACGGGGTGGTGAGCCGGGCGGTGGCCGAAATGGCCACCCTGGTGGAGCTGTCCCGGGGGTTTGTCCGTCCAGGCGGGACGGTGGCGGCCATCAAGGGCCCACGCTGGGCGGACGAGGTCGAGCGGGCGCAGACGGCGTTAGGGGCGCTGAGGCTGGAGGTTGTCCACACAGCGGTCATCGCCTCCCTCAACCGGCCGTCGTGGCTTGTTACGATGCGGGCGATGGGCCCCGCCCCCTCGGCGTACCCGCGTCGGGAGGGGCGTCCACGTTCGCACCCGCTGGGAGGCACACGCCGTTGAACCAGCCCACGCCCGACACACCCTGGTATCGGTACTGGGAACGTGCGCCTGCCACTGCACCCGACGCCCGGGAGACCGGCGAGACCACCTCCGGCCACGTGCCGGTTGACAGGGCGGACGCGGGAGCCCCACCGGCGGGCGGCGGAGGGTTTCCCGTGGAACAGGGACCAGTGGGTGCCCCAGACCCCGCTATGGACCCTCCAGGCCGTTCGGACGGGGTGTGTGAGGCCCCGGAGCCCCAAGTGGCGGGTCAGGATGCCAGTGAAGGGCCTCCTGGCCAGGGGGCAGTGCCGTTTCACGTGGAACCTTCGGCGGGGGATGCCGGCGGGCCAGCATTGCGGCATGTGGAGCCGGACGACCAGGTCGCCGACGCATCGCCGCAGGCGCAGGATGCGTCGCCGTTTCACGTGGAACCTTCTGGGGGGGATGCCGGCGGGCCAGCATTGCGGCATGTGGAGCCGGACGACCAGGTCGCC
>JBBDQS010000165.1:23142-23306 GCA_040905805.1 Egibacteraceae bacterium
GACGCATCGCCGCAGGCGAGCGACCCTCCAGCGATGTCCGTGGACCAGGGCGACGGTGGCCCCGCCAGCATGCTGTCGGCCCAGGGCGCCCCGGTGGCGCCCGCAGAATCGGGTGACGGCGCCCGTGAAGATGCGACGCAGGCCCGGGACGGCGCGGTGGTGCC
>JBBDQS010000165.1:23406-62990 GCA_040905805.1 Egibacteraceae bacterium
CGGGTGACGGCGCCCGTGAAGATGCGACGCAGGCCCGGGACGGCGCGGTGGTGCCCGCAGAATCGGACGATGGCGCCCGTGAAGATGCGACGCAGGCCCGGGACGGCGCGGTGGCGCCTGCAGAACCGGGCGATGGCGCTCCCGTGGATTCGCCGCCAGCGCACGATGAGCCGCCTCCGGCGGCCTATGAGAGCCCCGGGGAGGCCATCGCTGCGGGTGTCCTCTCCCCTCACTTCGACCGCGCGCGGGTCCTGACCATCGCGAACCAGAAGGGCGGTGTGGGCAAGACCACCACCGCCGTGTCCGTCTCGGCAGCCTTGGCGGAACTCGGCTCCCGGGTCCTGCTGGTCGACCTGGATCCGCAGGGCAACGCCACGTCCGGCGTGGGCGTCAAGGTGGGGCCGACCCACCCGACCATCTACGACGTGCTGGTGGGGGGGGTGGACCTCGAGGATGCCATCGAGGCGACCAGCGTCCGGAACCTCTTCGTCGTGCCGGCCAACCTGGACCTCGCCGGCGCCGAGATCGAGCTGGTCAGCGCATTCAGCCGTGAGCAGAAGCTCCGCAACGCGCTCGAGCCGATCCGCTCGGAGTACGACATCGTCCTCATCGACTGCCCCCCGAGCCTGGGCTTGCTCACCGTCAACGCCCTCTCGGCTGGCGACGGCCTCTTGGTCCCGATCCAGTGCGAGTACTACGCCCTCGAGGGTTTGGGGGCCTTGCGCCGCAACGCGGACCTGATCCGCGCCCAGCTCAACCCCGATCTCGATATCACCGGCTTCGTGCTCACGATGCTGGATGCGCGCACCCGGCTGAGCCAGCAGGTGGTCGACGAGGTCCGCACGCACTTCGGGGACAAGGTGTTCAACAGCCGGATCCCGCGCTCCGTCAGGCTCGCGGAGGCTCCCGGCTTCGGGCAGCCGATCACGGTGTTTGACCCGGGTTCCCGGGGCTCCATGGCCTACCGTCGCCTGGCCGCCGAGCTACTTCAGCGCCTCGTCACCAATGGACCACCGCCTGACCGGCGGACGGAAGGAGCACCGGCATGAGCAGCAGACCGAGTGGGCTGGGCCGGGGCCTGGGAGCCCTGATCCCTTCCGCAGCACCGGGATCAAGCGGTCTGCTGAGCCTGCGGTTGACCGCGATCGTGCCGAATCCGCGCCAACCGCGGGGGGTCTTCGACGACACCGCGCTGGAGGAGCTCGCGCACTCCCTGCGGGAGATCGGGGTGTTGCAGCCGGTCCTGGTCCGCCCCGCCGGGGAGGGACGCTTCGAGCTGATCGCCGGGGAGCGGCGCGTTCGTGCCGCCCGGTTGGCCGGGCTGGAGGAGATCCCCGCGGTCGTGCGCGACTCTCGGGACAACGACCTGCTCACCGAGGCGCTGGTGGAGAACCTCCATCGCAGTGACCTCAACCCCCTGGAGGAGGCGGCCGCGTACCAGCAACTGCTCGATGACTTCGGCATGACCCACGACGCGCTCGCCGGGAAGCTCGGCAAGTCCCGGTCGGCCATCTCCAACGCCCTGCGGCTCCTGAATCTGCCTGTCGGGCTGCAGCAGGCGGTCGCCGGCGGCGCGCTGTCCGCCGGCCACGCCCGTGCGATCCTGGGTCTTGATGACCGTGACCGCCAGGAGCAGGTGGGACGGCGGGTCGTGGCCGAGGGGTTGTCGGTCCGTGCGACCGAGGACCTGGTCCGTGCTTTGCTCGCTGCGGCTGTAGCCGACGACGCGGGCGAGGAGGATCAGGGCACGGGGCGGCGGCAGTTCCCCTCCCCCTATGACGGGCTCCAACGCCGGTTGAGCGATGTCCTCGCGACACGGGTTCGCATCGCCGGGACGCCGTCACGGGGCACGGTCGTCATCGACTACGCCGGGCAGGAGGATCTGGAGCGTCTCCTGGGCGTGCTCACTCGCGGGACAGGCGAGGACCTCCTCAGCGAACCAGCCTGAGACGTGAACCGCCGGAGCGCCAGCGGAGGCGATTCTCCGCTGTGCGGGGTGTGGCGGTCGTGCAGCGACCGCCCTGGATGCTGACCCCGGGACGTTCGGTTGCGCTGGACGAGAAGGGGCCTTTGACCAGGCAGAATGCGCTCAGACGGCCGCTGTGGCCCGCTGAGCGACCGTCTTGGGTGATGGGATGGCTGCGGTGGGCCCCTGCGACCTCGTTCCCGGCCCACTGTCGGCTGGTGCGGCTGGCTCGGTGGGCGGATGGCGGTCGGCGCGGTGGGCGGATGGCGGCGGGCGGATGGCGGTCGGCGCGGTGGGCGGATGGCGCGGCGGGCGGCGGGCGGATGGCGCGGCGGGCGGATGGCGGCCGGCGCCACCGGCGCGGTCGGTCGGCGCCGAGGCGGATTGATACCGCTCGCACAGTGCGGAGAAGTCCCAACCCCGGCCTGGGCAGCCATGGCAGCAGGGAGGTCTCGGTCATGCCGGGGCAGATGTCAACCTCCACCTGAGGTGCAGGCCGCGCCGTCGTTTCACGTGGAACGAGATGGCCGTGGCCGCGCCCAGTGCCGTCGGCACATGGACAATCCGGCGTGGCACGCAGGACCGGGCGAGAACTCCCGAGGGGCGCCGGGTATAGCTGGACCCGCAGGGCACATCTGGGGTCAGCATGGCGCCGAGCCATCCGACCGCTCCGCGCCCTGGTGGGTGCAGGGATCCGAGGTGCAACCGGACCCCGCACCCGACGGAGCCACCAGGTGGGCAAGGCCCATGGACTGCTTCGGAAACCAGCGTGCGCACCAGCCGGATGCACCACCGGCATGAGTTCACCCGAGTGGGTTCGGTGGGACTCACGCGCGGGGCCGGCGAGGCTCTCCTCAGTGAGCCCGGCCTGGCGCCACGGGAACCGCTCCTGCGCGGCACCCGAAGGTCAGCTGACCAGCGAGAACGCACTCAGACGGCTGCCGTGGCCCGCCGGGCGACCGCCCGGGGTTCATGGGTGGCCCCTGCGGCCCACCGTGTGGCCCGCCGGGCGACCGCCCCGGTCGGGGAGAGCTACGAGCGGCTGATGACGCGCGCCTGCGGCGCGGTCGGCTGGGCGACGAGGCGGATGATCCGCTCGCACAGCGCGGCGAAGTCCCAGCCTCCGGCTTGGGCGGCCATCGGCAGCAGGGACGTCTCGGTCATGCCCGGGCACGTGTCGAGCTCGAGGAGCCATGGCTGCCCAGCCTCGTCCACGATCATGTCGGCACGGCTCACGTGACGGCAACCCACCATCTCGTAGGCCGCGACCGCGACCTCGCGGCATCGTTGCAGCACCGGCTCGTCCAGACGTGCCGGGGCGAAGAACTCCGTGGCGCCGTGGGTGTAGCGCGCGGCGAAGTCGTAGGTGCCCGCCCGCGGCACGATCTCCACTGCGGGCAACGGCTCGCCGTCCACGACCGAGACCGCAACCTCGGCTCCCGCCACGAAGCGCTCGATGAGGACCACCTCGTGGTAGCTGAAGGCGGTGACCAGAGCCGCGGCCAGGTCGCCGCCCGCTTCGACCCGGCGCACCCCCATGGAGGCCCCGCCCTGGGAGGGCTTGACCACCAGGTCGTCGCCCAGGCGCTCCGCGACCCGTCCCAGGGCGCGGGCAGCGCCCATGTCCTGGATGGCGTCGGCGGACACCGCCACCCAGTCGGGGGTGGGGATGCTCGCCCGAGTGAGCAGCCCCTTGCACACGCCCTTGTCCCAGGCGATCGCGGACGCGATCGTGTCGGGGCCGGTGTAGGGCAGGTCGAGCAGCTCCAGCAGGCCCTGGATGGTGCCGTCCTCGCCGGCCTTGCCGTGCAGGGCCAGGTAGCAGACGTCGACGTCGGCCTCCAGCAGGCGGTCGACCAGGCCCTCGTCCAGGTCCAGCCGGGTCACGTGGTGGCCGCGGTCCGCGAGCGCCTCGGCGACACGGCGGCCCGAACGCAGGCTGACCTCCCGCTCGAGGGAGAGCCCGCCGGCCAGGACGGCCACGCGCAGCGCCGCGGAGCTCATCGCCGGCCTCCCCGGCCCGGCGGGGGCTCGCGATGCGGTGGCTCGGGGTGCAGCGCCCGGACGAGTCCGACCTCGGCACGGATGACCTCGGCGAGACGCCGGACGCCCTCGCGGATGCGCTCGGGATTGGAGAACCCGAATGACAGCCGCACGTGATCCCCACCGCCGCCGTCCGCGTAGAAGGCCTGGCCGGGGACGTAGGCCACGCGGGCCCGGATCGCCCGGGCGAGCAGCTCGCGGGCGTCCAGCCCGTCGGGCAGACGGACCCAGACGAAGAAGCCACCCGCGGGCGCGCTCCAGCGGCAGTCGCTCGGCATCTCGCTGGCCAGGGCGTCCAGCAGCGCCTCACACCGCTCCCGGTAGACCTCGCGCGAGCGATCGACGTCGTCCAACCACGCGTGGGCGGTCAGCCAGCGGTGCGCCACGTACTGGGTGAAGTTCGAGTGACAGAGGTCGGCGGCCTCCTTCAGCAGGATCAGCTTGTCGCGGATGGGCCCCTCGGCAGCCACCCACCCGATGCGGATACCCGGCGCGAACACCTTGGACAAGGTGCCCACATAGACGACTCGTTCGGGGTCTAACGACTTGAGCGCGGGCCGCAGCTCCCCCTTGAAGTCGAGCAACCCGTACGGGTTGTCCTCCACCACGAGGAGGTCGAACTGCTCGGCCAGCTCGAGGATGCGCTCCCGTCGGGCCGTCGACAGGGACACGCCAGCGGGGTTCTGGTGGTTCGGCACGGTATAGAGGAACTTGGCGGTGCGCCCCGTGTCCACCAGCCACTGCAGGGTCTGCTCCAGCGCCTCGGGGATCAGCCCGTCGGCGTCGATCGGGACGTGGACCACCGCCGCCTGGTAGGCGGAGAACGCGCCGAGGGCCCCGACGTAGGACGGCCCCTCGGCCAGCACGACATCCCCGGGGTCACAGAACAGCTTGCCGACGAGGTCCAGCCCCTGCTGGCCGCCGCTGGTGATGACCAGGTCGTCGGCGTGGGCGGGGATCGACTCGGCGCCCATGACCTGCACCAGCGCCTCCCGCAGCTCCGGGAGCCCCTGGCCGCCGCCGTACTGCAGGGCGGTCGCGCCGACGTCGCGGATCACCGACTCGGTGACCTCGGAGAAGGCGTCGTAGTCGAGCCCGGCGGTGTGGGGCATGCCGCCGGCCAGGAACACGACCTCCGGGCGGCTCGCCACGGCGAACAGCGCCCGGATCTCCGAGGCCGTCATGCCCCGGGTGCGCTGGGCGTACCGGGCGCGATAGCGGTCCATCTGAATCTCGCTCACGCCACTCCCCTCCCACCGTGTCCGACGACTCCAGACTGCTTTGCAGGCTACACCTGCCCAGGCAGGCGGCGGCTACACTCTCGGACACCCCTCGGTTTCCCGCGGGGTGGTGAGGAGACCCACCCGGTGCACCACACGCACGCGCCACCGCACGACGCGGGCCCGCCCACGCCGTTTCGGGCCACGCCGTTTCGGGCCACGCCGGTCCGCGCCACGACGGTCCGGGCGCTGACCGGCCTGCTCCTGGGCGCCGCCGCCGGCGCCGCCGCCGCACTCGCGACCCCTCGTCGATCCACCACGGCAGGCGACGAGGAAGGCCCCGTCCCGCCGCCGTCATGACCCGCCGCCTGCACGACCTCACGCTCGCCGCTCTCGACGACCTGCCCGCGTCCTGCCGCAGCTGCCTGTTCTGGGAGGTGCACGGGGCCCCGCGCGGACCCGCCGACGAGCCCGGCCAGGCCCGGGACCGCAAAGAGGCCTGGTGGCAGTCGACCCAGCTGGAGTGGGGCACCCCGGGCAAGGCGGTCTACGGGGACGGCCATCTGGTGGGGTTCGCCATGTTTGCCCCGGGCGCCCACTACCCCAGGGCGCGCCAGCTCGGCGGCGTGTCCGACGACGCCCTGCTCCTGGCCACCCTGTGGGTCGACCCCGACTACCGGGAGGCGGGCCTTGGGCGGGTGCTGCTGCAGAGCGCGCTGCGGGAGACCCACCAGCGGGGGAGCCGGGCGCTGGAGGCGTTCGCGGACCGCCGGTCCTCGCAGGGTTCCCGGTGCGTGCTGCAGGAGGACTTCCTGTTGGCCAACGGCTTCACGGTGGTGCGCGAGCACCCGCGGACCCCGCTGCTGCGGATCGACCTGCGCCAGACCGTGCGGTGGCAGGAGTCGCTGTCCTCCGCGCTGGAGGGCGTCGCCGCGGCCCTCAGCCGCCGCGAACGCGTCCCCGCTCCCGCCCGGTCGGGGTGAGCGCCCCGGGTCAGCATCCGGGGCGGTCGCTGCGCGACCGCCTCACCCGGCACAGCGGAGAATCGTCCTCGCCGGCTCGGAACGATTCACGGGTCAGACGGCCGCGGCCTCGTCGACGGTGTAGTAGGCGGCCACGGACTCGGTCAGCGCGGCGGCGAGCCGCTCCTGGGCGGCGGGGTCGGCGAGCCGGGCCTCGTCGACGGGATTCGTGATGAAGCCCGGCTCCACGACGATGGCGGTCATCCGCGTCTCGCGCAGCAGCGCCCAGGTCATCGGGTGGACCCTGCAGTCGGGCACCCACCCGGCGGCGACCATGTGGTCGCTGGCGAGCTCGGCCAGGCGCTGACCGGCCTCCGAGACGAAGTGGGGGGCGCCGAAGTAGTAGGCGGCGGACCCGGCGGCTGCCGGGGTGCCCACGGCGCCGACGCCGATCGACAGCACGACCTCCGCGCCCTGGTCGTTGCCCAGGCGGGCGCGGGCGCTCTGGCTGGGGTTGTTGCCGGGGCCCCGGGCGAGGGTGACCTGCGCGCCGCGGGCGCCGAGCCGGGCGGCCAGGCGCGAGGCGATCTGCCAGCTCACGTCGGCCTCGGTCACACCCGAGGGACCGACGTGACCGGGGTCGCCGGGGCCGTGGGAGGGGTCGACCAGGATCCGGGCGCCGACCAGGCCCCGGCCCGACAGCCGGCGCAGGGCCTCGCGTTCGCGGGCCCGGATCCCCGCGCCGGAGGTCTGGTGGTCGCGGCGCATGCGGCGCAGCAGGTCGATGGTCGCGGGCCCGGCGACCCCGTCGACCTCGAGGCCCACGTTGCGCTGGAAGTCCTCGACGGCGGCGTGGGCCAGCGGCCCGAAGATGCCGTCCTCGCTGCCGGCGTCGAAGCCGAGCTGGTTGAGGCGGTGCTGCAGGTCGCGGACGTCGTCACCGCGCATCATGATCCGGGTGCGCCACAGCAGCCGGTCCCCGAGGGTGTAGCCGGCCTCCACGAGGATCCGCCACGTCTCGGTCCCCACGACCCCGTCGGCGGCGAGCCCGCGGTGGCGTTGGAAGCGCTGCACCGCCTCACGGGTCGCGTCCCCGAACACCCCGTCGATGCGGAGCGTGGGGTCGTCGACAGCCGCGAGGCGACGCTGCACGTCCTCCACCGCGGGACTGGCGTCGCCGTGGCGGATGAGGAAGGTCACGTCGGGCAGTGTACGGACCACCCCTTCGCCCGCCCGCGCCGGGGTCAGGCGGGGAGGAACTCGTCGACCTCGGCCAGGAGCTGGCTCTTGCCGCGGGCCCCCACGATGCGCTTCTTCTCGACCCCGTCCGCGAACACCATGAGCGTCGGGATGGACATCACCTTGTAGGAGCGGGCGGTCTCGGGGTTGTCGTCCACGTTCAGCTTGACGACCTTCAGCGTGCCTGCCTTCTCACCGGCGATCTCCTCGACCACGGGGCCGACCATCCGGCAGGGGCCGCACCACTCCGCCCAGAAGTCCACGAGCACTGGCTGCTCGGAGCCGAGCACCTCGGTGCTCCAGTCCTGGTCGGTCACGGCCTTGACGTCACTCATGTCGGGATCCTTCTCGAGATCGTGGGAACCACCGGCTTGCTCCTGTCAAAACCAGCATGGCACACGTGGTATTCCCGGCCGGCGCCGCCCCCTAACCCGGCGGCGGCGGCGCCGGCCGCAAAAAGCAGCGAGGGGCGCGAGAACGCGCCCCTCGCGCGCGGTTCGGATGACGGGGGGACAGCCGAACCGCGGGCTTGAACTGTCACCTAGCGTACACGGAAAGTGCTCAGTGTGCGAAACACTGACTGAGCCCGGTCGGGTCGGCCCCTCACCACGTGCTGGAGTCGGGCGGCGCCCCGAGCCAGCGCTCGGCGTCGATCGCCGCCTTGCAGCCCATGCCGGCGGCGGTCACAGCTTGGCGGTAGATGTGGTCGACGACATCCCCGGCCGCGAAGACGCCGTTGACGCTCGTGGCGGTCGTCGGCTCGGCGACCGTGATGTAGCCCTCGTCGTCGAGGTCGAGCTGGCCGCGGAACAGCTTGGTCGTGGGGTCGTGGCCGATCGCGACGAAGACCCCGTCGGTGCGCATCTCCTCGCGCTCGCCGGTGTCGACGTTCTCGAGGATCACGCCCTCGACAGCCTGCTCGCCGAGGATGTCGGCCACCTTCGTGCCCCACACGAACTCGATCTTGTCGTTCTTGAAGGCCCGCTCCTGCATGATCTTCGAGGCGCGCAGCTCGTTGCGGCGGTGCACGATCGTGACCTTCGACGCGAACTTGGTGAGAAAGCCCGCTTCCTCCATCGCCGAGTCGCCGCCGCCCACCACGATCAGCTCGCGGTCGCGGAAGAAGAACCCGTCGCAGGTCGCGCAGCTCGACACGCCCCGTCCGGTGAGGCGGCTCTCGCTCTCCAGGCCGAGCCAGCGGGCGGTGGCGCCCGTGGAGACGATGACGGTGCGCGACCAGTAGGTGTCGTCGCCGACGACGACCTTGAACGGTGACCCGTGCGTGAAGTCGACCTCGTCGACGTCGTTGGTCACGTAGCGGGTGCCGAACCGCTCGGCCTGTCGGCGTAGGTCGGCCATCATCTCCGGCCCCATGCGGCCGTCGGGGTAGCCGGGGTAGTTCTCCACATCGGTGGTGAGCATGAGCTGCCCACCTGCGTCGCGGCCCTCGATGACGATGGGCTCGAGGTCGCCGCGCGCCGCGTAGAGGGCTGCGGTGAGACCCGCGGGTCCGGATCCGATGATGACGACGTCGTGGTCGGCCGTGGGCATGGTGGCGGTCTCCTGGATGTGCGGGGGTGTGCGGGGCGGTGCCGGTGCCGTGCGGGTGTCAGGACGGTGAACCGTCCGGCTGGTCTGGGTATTCCGACACTTAGACTAACCCCATGCCCTCGACGAGCCGATGCGTGAACCACCCGCGTGAGGAGACACGGGTGTCGTGCACGACCTGCGAGGCCCCCATCTGCCCGCGGTGCATGCACCAGAGCGCGGTGGGTCACAAGTGCCCGGCGTGCGCGCGCCCGCCCCGCGGCAGCCGCCTGCGCGGCAAGCCCATCCACTACGTGAAGGCGGTTGGTGCCGGGCTGCCCGTGGCGGCGGCCGGTGGCCTGGTGATCCTGCAGCTGGTCGCCGTCGTGCGGTTCGGGATCGTGATCTTCTCGGCCCTGCTGGGCGCCGGGGTGGGCATGGTGGTCCGCTGGGGGGCGAACGGCCAGACCCAGCCGCCGTTTCCCGCCGTGGCCGTCGGCTGCGCGGTCGGCGGCCTGCTGCTGGCGTTCTGGATCGGGCTGGGCACCCCGATCCCCCTGGGCCCCCAGGGCCTCTGGTTCGCCCTCGGTCTGGCGGCCGCGGGCTACTTCGCGGTGCGGGGCCTGCACCGCTAGGGCGCCGACGGGTCAGGGCCGGGGCGGTCAGGCCCCCGGCTGGTCAGGGGCCGGGCGCCGCAAGCTCCAGCGCCAGGACGCCGGTGCAGTCCGACACGGTATGCGCCTGGACCGTGACGCGGTCCAGGGTGGTGGCATCCGGGCTCGCGCCGACCAGGACGTAGACCAGCAGGGAGCGACCCTCGAGCACCGCGGACTCCACCAGCACCGGGACCGCGGGGGGGACCGCGCCGGCCTCGTCCAGGCAGGCCCCCGGGGCGGTGCCCCCCTGGAAGGTGGGGGCCGCGGCGAGCACCGCGCGGGCGGCCGTGGCGGGCTCCTCCGCCGCGTCCAGGGACCGCCCGAGCAGCGCGGCGGCCTCCGCCAGGTCCGTGTAGCGCGCCCGGACCGCCGCCTCGTCGGCCAGGACCACCGCCTCGTCGCGCAGGACCGGCAGCCCGTCGCCCGCCTGCCCCTCCAGGGCCTCCCCCGACGGCGCCGGCGCCGGGGCGCGGCCGGTCGCGTCGTCGTCCGCCTGCTCGTCGGCGAGGCCCGACTCCTCGGCCCCTTCGAACTGGCGCATGTCCCCGCCGTCGGCCGGGGGCGCCTCCGCGGCGCTGTCGGCGGTCTGCTCGTTGCTGCCCCCGAAGCCCTGGATCAGCCCGCCGCCCACCAGGGCCAGGGCCGCCAGCCCGGCGGCCACGCCCGCCACCGCCGACCACGGCGTGCGCCGTCGGGATGCCAACGTGGTCACCGGCGCGGGCGCCGGCGTGTCGGCTGCGTCCGCTGTGCCGTCGGACCGGTGCGCCGGCGCCGACCGGTCGGCCGGGTCCGCCGCGGCGCCCGCGGCGTGCGGGGCGCCCGCCTCGGCCAGCCGCCGGCGCAGGCGCTCGGCGGCCCCCGGCGGGGGCTCGACCTCCTCCACGCCGCGCAGCGCGCCGAGCATGCGGGCGGTGGTGTCCAGGCGCCGGCCGAGCGCATGGTCGTGGGCCAGGCGCGCCTCCACCGCGGCCGCGGTGTCGGCGTCGAGCTCGCCGGTCAGGTACGCGGACAGGACCGCGCCGTCGAAGGGGTCGGGGGTGGGGGCGTCACTCATGGCGTGGAGGTAGGAGGTCGAGCGGGCGCCGAGGGTTCCCCGGGGGTGCCACGCCCGCCGGCCTCGTCGGATGCGGCCAGCGCGGCGGCGAGCCGGCCGTGCGCGCGGTGGATCCGCGACTTGACGGTCCCGACGGCCACGTCCCAGCGCGCGGCGATCTCGTGGTAGGGCACCCCGTAGACGTCGTGGAGCACGACCGCCTCCCGCTGCGCGGGCTCCAAGGTGCGCAGGGCCGCGACCAGCTCCGCGCCGAGCTCGCGGGTGGCGAGCACATCCTCCACCGCCGGCTCGTCCAGGGCGGGGGCCTGGCCGGGCGGGCCGTCGTCGCGCGACTCGGGGCCCAGCGGCACGGTCTTCGGCCGGCGGCTGCGCTTGCGGGCCAGGTCGTTGCAGGCGTTGGTGGCCACCCGGTAGAGCCACGTCGAGAACGCCGCGGTGCCCCCGAACGTGTCCGCGCGGCGCAGGAGCGCGACAAAGGTGTCCTGCAGGGCGTCCTCGGCGTCGGCGGCGTTGCCGAAGTAGCGGTAGCAGATGCCGTACACGCGCCGGCGGTGGCGGGCGACGAGGGCATCGAACCCGGCGGGGTCGCCGCCGACGAACGCCGCGACCAGCGCCTCGTCGCTGTCGGCCTCGGGGGGCGTCACGCCCGCTCCCCCCGCACGGCCACCTCCGACAGCTGCACGCGGAACCGTCCCGACCCGTCGGGCTGGAGGTTGCCGGTCACCCACACGAGCACGTACTGGCTGACCACCGGGCTGGAGAAGACGACCTGGCTGAGCTCGTCGGCGTCGGTCCGGGTCCCGGCCTCGAGCCATCCCTCAAGGGTGCCGGCGGGCTCGGAGGCGGTGCGGACCTCGTAGGTGATGCCCGGGGTGTCGGTGCGCAGGGCGACGCTGTCCACCTGGTGGGGGGCGCCGAGGTCGAGCCAGAAGCCCAGCCCGGCCTTCAGGCCGCCGAAGTCCGGCGTGTTGTACCCCACCGACTCCCAGCTGGTCGTCGGGTCGCCGTCGAGCAGCGCAGGGAGCTCGGCACCCGACTCGCTGCCCGTCCCGCCGGGGTCGAACAAGGTCATCGAGGCGGGGGCGACCAGCTCCACGTCGGGCTCGGCGCGCTCCTCGGGGGCCGGGTCGGTGCCCCGGGCGAGCAGCGCCACGCCCGCCGCCCCGACCGCGAGCACCGCGATCCCCAGCAGTGCCCAGGCCACGCCGGCGCGCCGCCGCGGCCGGGACGGCTGGGGCCCGGAGGGCTCGCGGCCCGCGGGTCGCAGGTCCGAGGGCCGGGGGCCCGGGGACGGGGGGCCCGGGGGCGGGGTCCGATGCCGGCCCGAAGGCGGTGCGAGCTGCGGTTGCCGCGGCGGGCCGGTGGCACGGGCGCTCCCGGTGGCACGGCCCCCCCGGGCGGCCCCCGGGGGGGGGGCCGGGGGGGGGCGGGCGGCGGGGCGCCGCCCGGGGGGCGCGGGGTCGTCGGGGTGCCCGGCGAAGGAGGCGAGCGCGTCCGCCAGGTCCTCGGCGGTGGGGAAGCGGTCGGTGGCCTCGCGCGCCAGCGCCCGCTCGATCACGGCTCCCAGCGCGGCGGGCAGGTCGGGGCGCACCGAGCACAGCGGCGCGGGGTCGTCGGTCAGGCGGCGCGCGGCCGTCTCCACGGCGGTGGTGCCGCCGAACGGCCGGCGCCCCGTCAACGCCTCGTAGAGCACGCAGCCGAGGGCGTACTGGTCGCAGGTGCCGTCGAGTGGCTCGGAGCGGATCTGCTCGGGGGCGACGTACGCGGCGGTGCCGAGCACCGTGCCGGTGCCGGTCAGGTCGGCGCCGGCCCCGGCGACCTTGGCGATCCCGAAGTCGGTGACCTTCACCGACCCGTCGTCGCCGAGCAGGATGTTGGCCGGCTTGACGTCCCGATGCACCAGGCCCTGCGTGTGGGCGAAGCCGAGCCCCCGGGCGACCTGCTCGCCGATGCGGGCGGCGTGGGCGACGTCGAGGGTGCCCTGCTCGTCCATGAGGTCACGCAGGGTCGCCCCGTCGATCAGCTCCATGACCAGCCAGGCGCGGCGCCCGTCCAGACCCGTGTCGTAGATGCCGACGACGTGGGGGTGGGCGAGCTTGGCTGCGGCGACCGCCTCGCGGCGGAACCGCTCCAGGAACTCGTCGTCCTCGGCTAGGTGGTCGTGGAGCATCTTGACGGCCACGTCGCGGGCCAGCTCCTCGTCGCGGGCCCGCCACACCGACGCCATCCCCCCGTTGGCGATCAGGTGCATGAACCGGTAGCGGTCCTGCAGCGTCGCTGGCGGGGCGTCGCCCCGCGCGTCGCCCCCGGCCCCGTCGGGGGCCGGGGCCGGCCGATCAGTGGGTTCACGCATGGGCAGGAGGTCGGCACCCGCGGACTGGTTCGAGGACGAGACGTCACGACGCCGGGTTGGCGCCGCGCGGTCGAGTGTACGTGCGGCGGCGGGGCATGCGCCGGGCCGGCTAGCGGCGTTCTTGGGCCCGTGCCTGCGCCGGCGGGTGGGGGGCGGCCTCCTCGCCGGTCTCCGGTCGCCCCCGCCGCCGGTGCGTCACCTGGCGCACGCCCCACACGAGCAGGAACAGCCCCGCCCCCACGGTGACGACCAGGGCGGCGATCGACACGGCGGTGGAGCGCACCACCAGCGTCTCCTCGGCCAGGGTCACCGCCCCGTCCACGTCCTCGACGAAGACCCTGACGGGCGCCCGGCCTCCCGGGGTGACCGCCGTGGCCTGGAAGGTCAGGGTGCGGGTGCCGCCCGCGGGCAGCACCCATCCGCCGAGCTCGTCGGGTGGCTGGCCGATGGGCTCCTCGTCGAAGATGAACCGCTGGCTCTCCAGCCGGACCCGGATCCGCACCGGCACCTCCGCGTCGTTGGTCACCGTCACGGGCACGGGGCCCTCGGCCTCCATCCAGACCTGCGGCCCCTCCTCGATGCTGACCGCGGAGTAGAGCCCGGCGGCGGTGCCCGCCACCGCGGCGATCATCTCCCGGCCCTCCGCCGACTCCGGCGGGGTGCGGTAGCTGACGGACGCCGCCGCCCGCAGCATCAGGTCGAAGCGTCGCGGCGTGCGGTCGTCGACCCCGGCGAGCACCGTCGCCAGCGACCCGAGGGCGTGGCGCGCCTGCTCCAGCGCGGTGACGTAGGTGGGCGACAGCTGCCGGGACCGGCGGGCCGCAGCGACGTCCAGGCGCGCGGGGGTGGGCTCGGGGTCCACCGTCCGGGCCAGCTGCGAGAGGGTGGCCGGCTCGGTCCAGGGCGCCGCCTCGAGGGCGTCCATCAGCGCCCCGGCGAAGCCGCGCACGGGGTTCCACGTCTGCGGGGGTGCGAGCACGAGGCCGCGGACGTCCTCGGTGAACGGGCGCTCGAAGTAGACCGCCGCGGTCTCGGCCACGATGCGCTGGACGCCGATGGCCACGCCGTCGGGCGCGCCGTCGCGGGCCAGGACCGCCTCCAGCCACGGATCAGGGACGAGCACCGTCGGCGCCCAGCCGGCCGTGGAGGCCAGCTCGCGCACCGGCGAGGGCGTCAGGCCACGACCATCGGGGATGTCGAGGGACAGCTCGCTCAGGACCACGGTGTCGACCGCGACGTCGTCCAGCAGGGATGCGGTGGCGGGGGTGGGCGCGGCGGCAGGCCAGATGGCCCCGGCCAGCGGCTCCGCGCCGGTGTGGTCGGCGACCGCCCGGCTGCCCTCCGCGACGTGGCGCGCCGCCTCGAGATCCATCCCGCCGTCGAGCAGCGCCCCGAGGTCGGCGCGGGCGTAGGGCATGGCGAGCACGTCGACGTCGGCGCGGGTGGCGACCGCACGGGTGCGCTCCAGCAGCCGTGCGGCCTGGGCGGGCAGGTGGTCGTCCGGCGCGAGGTCGGTCGTGCCGCGCTCGTCGCGGGCCGCGAAGCCCCCGCTGAGGGCGCTGGCCGTGTCCAGCAGCAGCGCGTCGGGGACGACGGTGGCGGGGAACCCCTCGCGTCCGGCCAGGCTGCCGATCAGGCCCTGCAACCGCCCGGCCTGCCCCAGCTCGTCGAGCAGCTCCTGCCGGTCGTAGGTGCCGTCCGCGCGCAGCATCGGCGGTGCCGTGACCGGCAGCAGCAGGGCCGTGCGCACCGGGCTCTCGACCTCCTCGCCGGCGAAGACCACGGCGGTGCGCACCTCGTCCAGCACCGCGCCCCCGTCCTGGAGCTGCAGGCGCAGGGGGTACACGCCGAACTGGTCCACGCGCCGCAGGCCGAGCTCCGCGGCCGTGTGCGTCACGTCCGCCTCGGTGCTGTCGCCCGCCCGCAGCAGGTCGATCTCCTCGGAGAAGCCCTCGACGACCGCGCCGAGCTGCCCGTCGTCCACGGCCATCTGGAACGCGAAGCGGCTCGCGACCGCGCTGTGCACCGTCCCGACGACGCGCAGGCCCTCGGCCTCGTCGGCGCCGGGGTTGGCCACCCGCACACGCATCTGGAGCTCGCCGCCCGGCGCGAGGACGCCCCGCAGGGCCGTCACGGACAGCGACGGGTCGTCGTCGCGGTCGAGCTGGGCGCTCGCCGGCGGGGCGGACAGCACGAGCGCGGCGGCAGCCAGCGCCACGAGCACGGCGGCCGCCGGGCCGGCGCCGCTGCCAGGCCAGACCCGGGGGTGGGTCACCGGGGGGCGTCCGGGGGAGCGGCGGCGGCAACGGGGTCGGCTCGGGCGACCAGGTGGCGCTCGTTGGCGTGGGACAGGCGCTCGAGCGCCTCGTCGAAGCGCAGCCAGACCACGTCCTCGGCCTCGTCGTCGCGGGTGTGTGGCGCCCCGCCGCTGTGCCGCATGAGGTAGTAGTGCACGAACTTGTGGTAGCGCACCTGGTCGGGCTTCCACACGAACCAGTAGTCCACGACCCCGAGCTTGTCCGTGATGGTGCAGGCCAGGCCGGTCTCCTCGCGCACCTCCCGCACCGCGGCGTCGGTCAGGTCCTCCCCGTCCTCCAGGCCGCCTTTGGGCAGGGTCCACTGCAGCTCTCCGGCAGCGTTGCGTCGGGAGATGAGCACCACCCACCGCCCCTCGGGCCGATCGTCGCAGACCAGCCCACCGGCGGACACTGCCCGCTTCGTGGGATACCGGGCCATGGGGTGAGCATATCGCCGGTCAAGGGATCACCTCGGCCGGCCGATACCCACCGCAATGGACATCCACGATTACTTGCGACTGCTCGTCGAGCGCGAAGGCTCCGACCTGCACCTGAAGGCCGGGGGCCCGGCGTTCATCCGCATCGACGGCGACCTCGAGCAGTGCGACGGGCTGCCGGCGCTCACCCCGGCGATCACCGAGGGCTTCGCCCGAGCCATGCTCGAGGGCGACCCGTTGACACTGTTCGAGGCCGGCGCCGAGGCCGACTTCGCCTACGCCGTCCCGGGTCTCGGGCGCTTCCGGGTGGCGGTGTTCCGCCAGCGGGGGTCGGTGGGGCTCGTGCTGCGCCGGGTGCTGGCCGGGGCGCTGTCCTTCGACGAGCTCGGGTTGCCGCCGGCTGTGCGCAAGCTGGCCGAGGAGCACCGCGGGCTCGTGCTCATCACCGGACCGACGGGGTCGGGCAAGACCACCACGACCGCGGCGATGATCAGCCACATCAACGCCACCCGGGCGTGTCACATCGTCACCGTCGAGGACCCGATCGAGGTCATGCACACCGACCAGCGCGCCATCATCGACCAGCGCGAGGTCGGGGTGGACACCGTGGACTTCGTCTCGGCACTGCGCTCGGTCGCCCGCCAGGACCCCGACGTGATCTTCATCGGCGAGATGCGCGACATCGAGACCGTGACCGCCGCCCTGCAGGCCGCCGAGACCGGGCACATGGTCATCTCGACGCTGCACACCACCGACGCGACCGAGACGGTCAACCGCATCATCGACATGTTCCCGCCGTTCCAGCAGGGCCAGGTCCGCCTGTCCCTGGCCAACTCCTTGAAGGGCATCGTCTGCCAGCGCCTGCTCCGGCGGGCCAACGGCGGCCGGGTGGCCGCCATCGAGTGCATGGTCATGACCACCCGCCTGCGCGAGTTCGTGCTCGACGCGGACAAGACCGACGAGATCGTCGACGCCATCGCCGAGGGCGCCTACTACGGCATGCAGACCTTCGACGCCCACCTCCTCGAGCTGGTCCGCGACGAGGTCATCACCATGGCCGAGGCGCTCGACGCCGCCACGAGCCCCCACGACCTGCGCATCGCGCTGCGGGCGGCGGGCGTGGTCGCCGCACCGGCCCCGGCGCCCGCACCGGCCGCCGTGCCCCCGCCCGCGGCGAGCGCCGTGGGCCGCTAGCGCGTCCACACCTGCGGCGTCACGCGTCCCCCGGCGGCAGCGGCCCGTCGGTGTGGCCCGGCTCGACGAGTCCTTCCTCGTAGGCGACGACCACGGCCTGGGCCCGGTCTCGGACGTCGAGCTTCGCGTAGATCCGACTGACATGGGTCTTCACGGTCGCCTCGGAGAGGTGGAGCTCGGCCGCGATCTCCTGGTTGGAGCGACCGCCCGCGAGCGACCGCAGCACGTCGTGCTCCCGCTCGGTCAACCGCTCCAGCGCGCTCGACCCGCTGGGGCGCGACCGGTCGACGAACGCCGCGATCAGCCGCCGGGTGATCGCGGGGGCGACGAGGGCCTCGCCGGCCGCGACCATCCGGATCCCGGACACGAGCTGCTCGGGGGGCGCGTCCTTCAGCAGGAACGCGCTTGCCCCTGCCGTCATGGCCTCGTACAGGTGCTCGTCGAGGTCGAAGGTCGTGAGCACGAGCACGCGCGTAGCGGGATTGGCGCGGACGATCCTGCGGGTCGCCTCGATGCCGTCCAGCCGCGGCATCCTGATGTCCATCACCACCACGTCGGGCGTGAGCCGGCGGGCCCGCTCGATGGCGCCGAGACCGTCTCCGGCCTCCCCGACGACCTCCATGTCCGTCTGCGACCCGACGATGTAGACGAAGCCGGAGCGGACGAGCTCCTGGTCGTCGGCGATCACGACGCGGATCATCGCCGGTCCTCCGTCGTCGGCACGATCGCCTCGAGCGCGAAGCCACCGCGCGGGCCGGGACCGACGCGGAGCTCGCCACCGTAGAGCGCGACCCGTTCCCGCATGCCGGGTAGTCCTTGCCCGTCGCGGGGGCGCCCGCGGTGACCGGGCCCCTGGTCGTGGACCGCCACCTCGACGGCCTGGGGGCGGTAGCGAAGCGTCACGTCCGTCCTCGGGGCGCCGGCGTGCTTCCGGACGTTCGTCAGGGCCTCCTGGACGATGCGGTAGACCGCCAGCGCGACGCCGGCCGGGACCGCCCGTGGCTGGCCGTCGTGGTGCAGGTCCACGGGCAGGCCCGCCCGCCGGTGCTGCTCGACCAGGTCCTCCACCGCCTCGATGCCGGGCTGGGGGGCAAGGCCCGCCTCCCCGTCGCCACCGGGCGTCTGGAGCATGCCGAGCACGCGCCGGAGCTCGTCGAGCGCCTGGCGACCCGCGGTCTCGACCGCGCCGAGAGCCTCCCGTGCCCGGGGGGTGTCGTTCCCGTCGACCGCAACGCGCGCGACGCCCGCCTGCACGGTCATGAGGCTCACCGCATGGCCCACCAGATCGTGCAGGTCACGGGCGATGCGGGTGCGCTCCTCCATGGCTGCCCGTCGTGCGCGCTCCTCGATCTCGCCCCGGCGTCGCCGGACGAACAGGCCGATGCCCGCCCACACGCCCAGCACGACGATCGTGGAGAGCGCGTCGAGAACCGACTCCGTCATCGGGTCGCGGGCCAGGAACACCCCGATCGCCACCGCCACCGACGTGCCGCCCACGAGGGCCTCCCGGGGGGAGGCGTGGACCGCGAGCGAGTACACGGCGAGCATCGCCGCCATGAACTCGCCGAAGGAGCTGGCCGGCACCGTGAGGACGGTGTCCAGGAGCATCGCCGGCAGGAACGCCACCCCCGGCAGCCACGGGACGGTTCGGCGCAGTGCGAGCGGGAGCGTCATGAGCGCCCCACCAGCCAGGTGCAGGGCGAGGACCCCCTCATGGGCGTCTGCGCCAGCGATCAGCTCGATCGCGGTGTACGCGAAGAGGAACGAAGCGACGGAGAGGTCGCCGACCACAGTGGTCCGGTGTCCGGCCAGCCTGCCGAGGTCAACACGCACGGGAGCCTCCGTTCGAGTCACGTGACCGTAACGCGCCGGGCTGTCCGCGTCCGCCCTCCCGGGGACCACCCGCGTCCCCCTGGGGATGTACACGGCTGCTCGGCGCGTCATCCCCCAGGGATCCGATCGGGCACCGGGGGAGGACGACGTGGGGCAGGGATCGATCGAGGCTGGAGCCACCCCGATCGAAGGAGCACCCCGTGACGACCACGCGCCCCACCGACACCGTCCCCCCGACGACCTCCCGACCACGCCGCATCGGCTACCGGATCCTGCTCAGCCTGCCGGCCCTCGCGGTCGCCCTGACGGGCGGTCACCTCTTGGTGACCGGCTGGGTCAGCACCCTCGACGGCGGCTCTCACCGCTTCCACGACCTCGCCTGGGGCACCCTGGAGGGCGTCGTCATCCTCGTGGGTCTGCTCGTCTCGCTGCGGCGACCGACGCAACGCCCCGGGGCGTACCTCCAGGTCCTGGTCGGCTTGGGAGCGCTCATGGCGACGATGGCGATCATCGTTGAGACCGACATCGCCACATTCGTCGTCGTCGCGCTCGTCGCGATCGCCGGTGTCCTGCACCCCGCTCGTGACCGGCTGTTTCCGGCTGGGACGTGGGACGGGTTGGGCTTGATCGTGGGAGCGGTCGTGGCGGCGCCCCTCGTCTGGTACGCGTTCGAGCAGGCCGCGCTGCACCGCGGGGGACTTCCGACCGATCCCCATGTCGAGATGGCGCACTACGCCGGGACGACCGCCGCCGCACTCGCCCTTGCCGGCCTTGCGCTGCTGAGCGCTGCGCAACGTCCCGGCCGACACATCACCGCCGGGTCAACGGCGGTCGGCCTCTCGATCCTCGGGGTGTCCTCTCTGCTGTGGCCCCACGTCTCATCCAGCTTCGGTGTCGCGGGCGGCATCGCCGCGCTCGCCGGCGCCGCCGCCGTCGCCTGGACGGGCCTGCGCCCGGGACCGGCCACGCGGGATCGGACAGCCACCCGCATCGTGACGTCCGTCCTCGTCGTAGCACTCGCGCTGCTGACCGCCTGCTCGGGCGACGATGGGGCCAGCCCCGACGCCGACGACGCTGCGCAGACCGACACCGACGGCTCGGCGATGACGGTCACGGGCGTCGACTACGCCTTCGAAGCTCCCGAGGAGGTCGCCCCCGGCACGACCCTGACCTTCACCAACGGCTCGGATGCGGAGGTCCACGAGATGCTCGTTCTGCGGGTCGACGACGACGAGACGCGCCCGCTCGACGAGCTGATCGGGCTGTCCGACGCCGAAGCGCAGGACGTCACGGAGTTCCGCGGCATGCTCTTCGCGCTCCCTGGCGAGGAGGGCATCGACCCGGAGGCCCCGGACGCGGACGGCTCGGTCACCCTCGACGAGCCCGGTCGCTATCTCCTGCTGTGCTTCATCCCCGAGGGCGCCGACCCGGCCGCGTACGAGGAGGCGCTCACGGGGGAGGGCGAGGGCCCGCCTGAGGTCGAGGGCGGCCCGCCCCACGCGGAGCTGGGCATGGTGCACGAGCTCACCGTGAACCCCTGACCAACTTCTCGGCATGCCGTCCCGTCGACCTGGCTCGCGGCCGGTCGAGGGGGCGGCGCGGCCGTCTTCGCCCCTTTTGACCCTCGACAAGCGGCTCGCGCGCAGCTCGCCCGTGCCGATCGAGGCCGTGACGTGAACGGGTTCGGCGGCGCGCTGCAACAGCGCGGTGGTTGGGTCGGGGGATCGGTGAAGTCCACACAGGCCCCCGCGCGGCCCGCTCCAACCCTTCCCGGCTGCCTCTGCGCCCCCTAACCGGGCAGGTCCCGACCACGATCCCCGATGAGACACCCCCCCAAAGGTGACCAAGCGGGAACGAGGCCGACGACAAGCCCTGATGCCCCACCCAGACCCTTGCGTCCGGGATAGCGGGACATCTCTTAGCATGAGCGGCGATGGCCTCCTCCGATCCGACCGCTGACCAGCACCGTCGCCTGGCGGAGCTCGTGGCGGTGTACCCGGTCGCCGACGAGCTCGCCCACCGCATGGCGGCGGCCGGGCACGAGCTGTACCTCGTCGGTGGCACCGTGCGGGACACGCTGCTGCACGGCGAGGCCCCCGGCGACCTGGACTTCGCGACCTCCGCCCCGCCGGAGGAGACCGAGCGGCTCGTGGACGGCTGGGCCGACGCGGTCTGGCTGACCGGCGCGCGGTTCGGCACGGTCAGCGCCCACAAGGGCGGCTGGAACCTGGAGGTCACCACCTTCCGCGCCGACGTCTACCAGCCGGGGTCGCGCCACCCCGCGGTGACCTACGGCACCGACATCGAGGGCGACCTCGCCCGCCGCGACTTCACCTGCAACGCGATGGCGGTGCGCCTGCCCGAGCACCGCTTCGTCGACCCGTTCGGCGGCCTGGCCGACCTGGCGGCCCGCGTGCTGCGCACGCCCGTGGACGCCGAGATCAGCTTCGGCGACGACCCGCTGCGGATGGTGCGCCTGGCGCGGTTCGCCGCGGTGCTCGGCGCGGAGCCCGACGACGCGGCGCGCAAGGCCGCCACGGTCATGGCCGCCCAGCTCGACGGCATCAGCCGCGAGCGCATCCGCGCCGAGCTCGACAAGCTCGTCACCGCGGCCGAACCCCGCCGGGGCATGGACCTGCTGTGCGACACGGGCCTGGCCGACCGGTTCCTGCCGGAGCTGCCCGCGCTGCGCATGGAGCGCGATCCGAGCCACCACCACAAGGACGTCTACGCCCACACCATGGCCGTCGTCGACAACTGCCCGCGCGAGGACCGCATCCTGCGCCTGGCCGCGCTGCTGCACGACATCGGCAAGCCCGCCACCCGCGAGTTCCACCCCGACGGCAAGGTCACGTTCCACCACCACGAGGTCGTCGGGGCGCGCATGGCCCGCCAGCGCCTGCGCGCGCTCACCTACTCCAACGACGACGTCGACGCGGTCGCCGAGCTCGTCTACCTGCACCTGCGCTTCCACGGCTACTCCGACCAGGCGTGGTCGGACTCCGCGGTGCGCCGCTACGTCCGCGACGCCGGCACCCGCGAGCAGCTGGTGCGCCTGAACCTGCTGACCCGCGCGGACGTCACCACCGCCAACAAGGCCAAGGCCCGCCGCCTCGCCGAGGCGATGGACGACCTGGAGGCGCGCATCGCCAGGCTCGACGCCGAGGAGTCGATCGCCCAGATCCGCCCGCCCCTGGACGGCAACCAGATCATGGCCCACCTCGACCTCGCACCCGGTCCGGCGGTGGGCCAGGCCCGCGAGATGCTGCTCGAGGCCCGCCTGGACCAGGGCCCCATGAGCGAGGAGGAGGCCTACCGCCTGCTCGACGAGTGGGCCGCCTCCGAGGATCTCTGAGAACCTACCCGGGTTGCCCGTTGGTAAGGTTCGCCTTACAGTGGTGAGGAGAACCTAAGGGAAGGCAGCGCCTGGTGCTGGTCTGTCACTGCAAGGTGGTCTACGAGCGGGGGATCCGCGAGGCGATCGCCCTGGGCGCCCGCGACGAGTTCGACGTCGCCGAGGCGTGCGGTGCGGGCACCGGCTGCGGCGGCTGCGTCCCGGCCATCAGCCGCCTGCTCGGCGACTGCGCGGACTGCCCCCTGGCCGCGACGTCGGCGGCCACCCCGGCGGGGAGGACGGCAGCCGTTTCGCGCTAGGGTGTGGGCTCCCCCGCTGGCGAGAACGGAGACCCCCATGCAAGGCAGCCCGCAGGTCATCGAGATCCTGAACGAGGCGCTCACCGCGGAGCTCACCGCGGTCAACCAGTACTTCATCGCCTCGAAGATGGCCGATGACTGGGGCTACGCCAAGCTCGCCAAGGAGTACTACGACGAGTCCATCGGCGAGATGAAGCACGCCGAGACGCTCATCGAACGGATCCTGTTCCTCGAGGGCGTGCCCAACATGCAGCGGCTGTCCACCGTGGCGGTCGGCGAGTCGGTCATCGAGCAGTTCCGCGCCAACCTCGAGATGGAGGTCGCCGCCGTGGAGCGCTACCGGCGCGGTGTGTCCATCTGCCACGAGCAGGGCGACCCGGGCACCCGCACGCTGCTGGAGGGGTTCCTGCGCGACGAGGAGGCCCACGTCGACGAGGCGGAGAGCGAGCTCGTCCTCCTCGACCAGCTCGGCGAGCAGCTGTGGCTCGCCAAGTGGGTCAGCTAGGCGGTCAGCGCCGCGGGAGCAGCTCGGCGACGGGCACGGCTAGACCGGCTGCGACCGCAGGGGTGAGCGTGGTGCCGGCGGTGTGCTCGGTGACGGCGTAGGCGCCGTCGTCAGCCGGGCCGGCGACCGCGGGGTCGCGTCGGTGCACGAGCACGATGTCGCGGTGCAGGTCCACCACCCAGTACTCGGGCACGCCGAGCTGCTGGTAGATGTCGTGCTTCTCGTGCAAGTCGAGGCTGCGGGTCCCCGGTGAGGTCACCTCGACGACCAGGTCGGGCGGCACGTGGAAGCCGTCCTCGGCGAGCTCGTCGACCCGGTCGGGGCCGATGACCGTGCAGTCGGGGATCGGCCGCTGGTCGCCGATCTCGATGCCGAGGCCGGCGAACACCTCACCGCCATGGTCCCGGGCCCATGTCGTGAAGTAGTACATGAGGGCACTGACGGCGCGCTCGTGACGGGTACGGGGCACGCCGCGGATCACGAGCTCGCCGTTGAGGATCTCGTAGCGCAGGCTCTCGTCGAGCTTGCCCTCGGCTTCCAGTTTCTCGAGCACCGCGTGGGCCATGCGGGCGCCGGTCGCCACCGCCATCGTGCACCTCCTGGGTCCATAGGTGGACGCTACCGCCATGCTCGCCGCGCGGGCGCCGGTTGTCCACAGTGATCGGGGCCGCTTGCGCGGCCATCTGCGGACCGGAAGATGCGCTCAGTGGTGAGCCGACTACACAGCGCCTTTTCCCAGCGGACCGCCGGTCCGACGCTCGAGGTCAGGGGCGGCGCAGGGTGGTGGCCAGTCGGCGGGTGGTGCGGCGGTCGAGCAGCTCGTCGAGCAGGACGACCTGCCCGTCGGCGTCGGCCAGCGGCAGGCGCCAGTTGGGATAGGCGTCGGTGGTGCCCGGCAGGTTGGGCTGGCGGGTGTCGCCGACGGCGTCGCCCAGGGCGGCGGCCACCAGCAGCGCGGGGCCGGCGGCGAGGAAGGCGTGCATGGCCACGACCAGCTCCTCGACGGTGGGGTCGTGGCCGACCAGGCCCTCGGCGCGCAGCATGGCGGCCAGCTCGTCGCGCTGGCGGGCGGCGCGGGCCTGCTCGGCCGCGGGGTCGTCGAGCAGCCCGAGCTCGGCCTGGACGCGGACCGCCTCGCCGCGCCACCAGCCGGCGGCGGTGGGCAGGTCGTGGGTGGTGACGCTGGCCAGCGCCAGGGCGGGGTAGTCGGCGGCGGGCAGGGGCGCGCCGCCGTCGGCGGTGCGCTCGAAGTACAGCACGCTGGAGCCGAGCACGCCGGCGGCGCGCAGCCGCTCGCGCACGCCCTCCTCGACGGTGCCGAGGTCCTCGCCGACGACCAGCGCGCCGGCGCGCTCGGCCTCCAGAGCCAGCACGCCGAGCAGGGCGTCGCCGGGGTAGCGGACGTAGGTGCCGGCCGCGGCGGGGGCGCCCTCGGGGATCCAGTACAGGCGGAACAGGCCGAGGACGTGGTCCACGCGCAGGCCGCCGGCGTGGCGTGCGACGCCGGCGAGCATGTCGCGGAAGGCGGCGTAGCCGGTCGCGGCCAGGCGGTCGGGGCGCAGCGGCGGCAACCGCCAGTCCTGGCCCTGGCGGTTGAACGGGTCGGGTGGCGCGCCGACGGTGACGCTGCCCGCCAGGTCGTCCTGCAGCGCCCACGCGTCCGCCCCGCCCGGGTCCACGCCCACGGCGAGGTCGTGGACGATCCCGATGGGCATGCCCGCAGCCTCGGCGGCGGCCTGGGCGGCGGCCAGCTGGGTGTCGCACAGCCACTGCAGCCAGGTGTGGAAGGCCACGCGGTCGGCCAGCTCGCCGCGCGCGGGCTCCACGCCCGGGGCGGCGGGGTGGCGCAGGTCGGCGGGCCAGCCGGTGTAGGGGGTGCCGTGGCGCTCGGCGAGGGCGCAGAAGGTCGCGAAGTCGACCAGGCCCCGGCCCTCCTGGTCGCGGTAGTCGGCGAACGCCTGCTCGCGGGCGGGTGAGCGGGGGACGGTGTGCAGCAGCTCCAGGGCCCAGGTCTTGGCGCGGAAGACGGCGTCGCGGTCGATGCGGTCGGGTGTGCCGGCGTCGCGGGCGGCGCCGGCCAGCCCGGTCACGCGCTCGCGGACGCCCGGGTCGGCCGCGTCGAGCTCGTCGACGTCGGTGACCGACAGGTACAGCGGGTTGGAGAAGCGCCGGCTCGACGGGTAGTACGGCGAGGGCTCGACGGGCAGGACCGGGGTGGCGGCGTGCAGCGGGTTGGCCACCACGAAGCCGGCGCCGAGCTCGGCGGCGCTGCGGGCGGCGAGCCGGCCCAGGTCCGCCAGGTCGCCCATCCCCCAGCTGTCCGCCGAGCGCAGCGCGTACAGCTGCACCATCCAGCCCCACTGGCGGTCGAGGTCCGCCGGAAGCGGGCACCGTCCCGGCGCCACGATCAGGTGCGCCTGCTCGTCGCCGGCCTCCAGGCGGTGGTAGCCGAGCGGCAGGTCGACGGGCAGCGCGCGGCCGGGGCCGGGCAGGTCGACGGGCGGCGCGCGGCCGGGGCCGGGCAGGTCGACGGGCGGCGCGCGGCCGGGGCGCGGCAGGTCGACGGGCAGCGCGCGGCCGGGGCGCGGCAGGTCGACGGTGGTGCCGTCCTCCAGGTGCACGCGTGCGGCGACGCCGTCGAGCGGGGGCAGACCGAACGTGTCGGGGTGCCCGCGGCGGGCGACGACGGTGGCCGGCAGACGGCGGGCCCGCGCCGCATCGGTGGCCCGTTGCAGCGATCCGGTGACCTCGTCCTCGGCGGCGGGGACGTCCATGGCCGCGAGCACGGCCCGCACCGTCGCGGCCGGGACGGTGACCGCCCGGCCGTCGGCGCCGGTGTAGGCGGTGGCGACACCGTGCCGCTGGGCGAGCTCGGCCAAGGCCGGGCTGACGTCAGCGGAGGCGGGCATGGCGACCGGCCTCCCCCGCCGGGGTGGTGGCGATACCCGAGCTCTAGCCCGGGCGGCCGTTCGCACGGGTGGTGGCGGGGCCGTCGTTGGCCTTCCAGAGCTCATCGATCTGGTCGATCAGGTCGAGCATCTCCTTGGCCTTGGCCTCGTCCATGGAGGCCTTGACGGCCGACCCGGCCTTGACGGCCTTGTTGAACAGGGCGTGGTGCTCGGCGCCGTGCTTGTCGGGCTTGTACCAGTCGCTCCAGAGCACGTCGATGTGGTGCTTGGCGAGCTCGGCGCGCTCCTCCTTGACGACCACGCAGCGCTGGCGGAAGACCTCGTCGTCGGAGGCGTGGTACTTGCCGATGATCTTGAGGCAGGATTCAGCCTCGATGCGCGCCTGTTCGGGGTCGTAGACCCCGCAGGGGATGTCGCAGTGGGCGTGCACGGCCCGGGGCGCGTGCACACGGTCCAGGAGGGTCAGCAGGCGGGTGGGCAGGGGCATCGGAGCACTCCTTTGACAGCAGAGGCGAACGAACACGCGAACGCTCGTGGCGGACTCTATAACCCCTACCCACGGCACGAAACCGCATGCGGGCGACCATGGGGTGCCGCGGGCCGGGCGATCGCGGCGATCGCGGCCGCTCTGGCGGTGGCCGCCCACCAGCGGCTGGTCGTGCACGGGGCCAGCATGGCGCCGACCCTCGCGCCCGGCGACCGGCTGCTCGTGCGGCGCTGGCCGAGGGCGCTGGCGCCCGGCGTCCTGGTCGTGGTCGCCGACCCCCGCGCCCCCGGCCGGCTGGTGGTCAAACGGGTCGCGGCGGTGGACGCCGACGCGGTGACCGTGCTGGGCGACAACCCCGCGGCCAGCACCGACAGCCGCGCCTACGGGGCGCTGCCGCGATCCGCGGTGCGCGGCCGGGTGGTGTACCGCTACGCGCCCGCGGGCCGCGCGGGCCGCATAGCGCGCATAGCGCGCATGGGGCGCATGGGGCGCCCCTGACTTGCCCGGTCGTGTGGCCCGGCCAGGCCACCACCTCCAGGGTGGTCGTGTGGCCCGGCGACTTGCCCGGTCGTGTGGCCCGGCCAGGCCACCGCCTCCAGGGTGGTCGCGCAGCGACCGCCCTTGGGATGCTGACCGGTCGCGGGGCTGGGCTAGCCGCGGGGGACGGTGGCGGCGTCGCGGGTGCGCTCGGGCGCGTCGGCGACCCGCACGGACTCCGCAGGGGGCCACTCCGGTCCGGCGATGAACTCCGCGACCATCTCGCGGCACACGTCGTCGGGGAACTGGGCCGGGGGGGACTTCATGAAGTAGCTGGACGGGCCGAGCAACGGGCCGCCGATGCCGCGGTCCATCGCGACCCTGGCGCAGCGCACCGCGTCGATGACCACGCCGGCGGAGTTCGGCGAGTCCCAGACCTCGAGCTTGAGCTCGATGTTCAGGGGCACGTCGCCGAAGTTGCGTCCCTCCATGCGGATGTAGGCCCACTTGCGGTCCTCGAGCCACGGCACGTGGTCGCTCGGGCCGATGTGGATGTTGTCCTTGCCGATCCCGTTGGACATCTGGCTCGTGACCGACTGGGTCTTCGACACCTTCTTCGAGTCCAGCCGTTCGCGCTCCAGCATGTTCATGAAGTCCATGTTGCCGCCGAAGTTCAGCTGGTAGGTGCGGTCGATCGTGACCCCCCGGTCCTCGAACAGGCGCGTCAGCAGGCGGTGGGTGATCGTCGCGCCGACCTGGCTCTTGATGTCGTCACCGATGATCGGCAGCCCGGCCTTGGCAAAGCGCTGCGCCCACTCGGGGTCGGTGGCGATGAACGCGGGCAGGCAGTTGACCAGCGCGCACCCCGCGGCCAGCGCCTCACCGGCGTAGAACCGGGCGGCCTGCTCGCTGCCGACCGGCAGGTAGCACACGAGCACGTCGGCGCGGGCCTCGCGCAGGGCCGCCGCCACGTCGACGGGCTCGGCGTCTGACTCCTCGCACGACTCGGCGTAGAACTTGCCGAACCCGTCCATGGTCGGGCCCCGCAGCACCTCGACGCCCAGCGGCGGCACGTCCGCGAACTGGATGGTGTTGTTGGGCGGGGCGACGATCGCCTCGGAGAGGTCGTGGCCGACCTTCTTCGCATCCACGTCGAACGCGGCCACGAACTCCAGGTCGCGCACGTGGTAGCCGCCGAGCTCGACGTGCATGAGCCCGGGGACGCGCGCCTCGGGGTCCGCGTCGGCGTAGTACTGCACGCCCTGGACGAGAGAGCTGGCGCAGTTGCCCACGCCGACGACCGCGACGCGGACTCCTCCGTGCCGGGTCGAGTTGCTCGGTGCAGGGCCACTCATCAACGTCTCCTTGTCGGTACCGCTCATTGGTTCTGCAGTTCTGTGCGCACGATGTCGTCGCCGGGCGGGGCCGGGGCCGACGGGGGCGTCGGCGGAGGCGTCGGCGGGGGGTCGTGCTCGCCGCGCTCGGCCAGGGCGGTGCGCTCGGCGACGATCAGCTCGTCGAGCCAGGCGATGTCGGCGGCGGTCGTGTCCACCCCGTGGCGCACCAGCGACATCGTGTAGGTGTCCGCCCGGGTGACGCGCGCACGGCCGAGTGACCGGCGGCCCTCGTCCAGCTTGTCCTCCAGGTAGGCCTTGCGCCGCTCCAGCAGCTTGATGCGCATCTCGGGGCGCAGGTAGCGGAAGAAGGCCAGGCGCAGGGAGAACTTCTCCTGCTCGGCCCCGGTGCCCGCGCTCTCCTCGAGCAGCTCGAGGAACTCCTGCTCGCCGATGTCGGTGATCCGGTACTCCTGCTTGCGCCGGGACGTCTGCGGCTCGGCGTGCACCTTCTCGGCCGCGCCGCGCTTCTCCAGGCGGCGCAGGGTGGGGTACAGCGAGCCGAACGACACCGTCCAGAAGAGGCCGAGCTTCTGCCCGAGCTGCTTGCGCAGCTCGTATCCGTGCATCGGACGCTCTTTCAGCAAACCGAGGATCGCGAGCTCAAGCATGGTGACGTCCTTGCGGGTCAGAGTCGGTCGGTTCGGTCGGTGCGGTCGGGCGGTGGTGCAGCTGGCCGATGCATCCGGACGATGCATCGGGGCGATGTATCCCCACGATATAGCGGGATGATACATGCGCGCTGGACCCGGGCCAGAATGGGCCGCCGTTCCCAGCTGGCCAGCCACTACAATCGGCACCCGACCATGAAGGGGCAAATCGATTACCGGATGGCCAAGCGTGCGCTGGTGCGCAAGGTCTCGCGCGGCGCCGTGGCGCTCACCGACGTCTGCGACGCCCACCCCGAGCTGCTGCGCGCCGCCCGCAACATCGGCGAGGCCACGGAGCGGGCCTGCCCGATCTGCGCGCTCGCCGACGATCGGGCGGCGGTGCCCCGCGACCCGGCCAGCACGCTGCGGCTGGTGACCTACGTCTACGGTGACGACCTGAAGCGCAAGTCCGGCCAGGTGGTCTGGAACCGCGACGAGCTGGCGGGGCTGGCGGCGACCCACCGCTCGTTCACCGCCTACGTCGTGGAGGCCTGCCTGGTCTGCGGGTGGAACCACCTGGTGGAGAGCTACCTGCTCGGGCGGGCGCACGCCGGCTGACCGGTTGTGCCGGGTGGGGCGGTCGCGCAGCGACCGCCTGCGTGCTGAGGCGGGCCGAGGCCGTCCGGCCACCCGGTCCCCGGCCCACCCCCGGACCGGGCATGGCAGACTGCGGGGTATGAGCAGGCGGCCGCCCCCCGGCCGCTCGGACGGCACGAGGCAGCGCCAACCCGCTGCCAGACGTGGTCTCCGTGCGCGCGTCAGCCCCCGACCACGCCCCGCCCCTGGCGGTGCGTCGCGTGCGCGCGCCCGGACGCCGAGCGCCTCGCCTGCCCGCCCCGGGCCCCGGCGCGCGTCGCGGCCGACCCGGCGGCCGAGCCCGAACACGCCGCCGTCCGGGCGCACGGGCGCCGCTCGCGGTGGTCGCACCGGTGCAGGTCGGCCGGGCGATCGAGGCGGTGGCGGGCACGCCGCGCGGCGCGGGCGTGCGCCGCGTCCGGTGCCCCGGCGCCGACGGTGGTGCCGCCGGCCCATCGCGCTGCTGCTGCTCTTCCCGGGCCTGGCGCTGGCGTTCGCGGGGCTGGTGCTGTTCTTCTACTTCTTCACCTCGGTGCCGCTGCCGGAGGACATCGGCGAGGCCGGCACCGTCATCTACGACGCCAACGGGACCGAGATCGCGACGCTGCAGGCCGAGTCCAGCCGTGCGGACATCGCGCTCGACGACCTGCCCCCGCACGTGATCGACGCGGTGCTCGCCGCCGAGGACGCCGAGTTCTACTCCCACCCGGGCATCAGCCTGCCGGGGATCTTCCGCGCGGCGGTGGTGAACGTCACGAGCGGGCAGGTCAGCCAGGGCGGGTCGACGATCAGCCAGCAGTACATCAAGAACGTGACCACCGACGACGCCCGCACGGCGCTGCGCAAGGTCCGGGAGGCGGCGCTCGCGGTCAAGCTGGAGCAGCAGTTCACGAAGGACGAGATCCTCGAGTTCTACCTCAACTCCATCTACTTCGGCCGGGGCGCCTACGGCATCCAGGCCGCCGCGACCGCCTACTACGGCAAGGACGCCGTCGACCTGTCCGGTGCCGAGGCGGTGCAGCTCGCCGGCATCATCCCCTCGCCCTCGCGCCTGGACCCGCTGGAGCACCCGGAGGACGCGGAGCGGCGGTACCGCTACGTGCTGAGCCAGCTCATGACCCTCGGGCAGATCGAGGCCGCCGACGCGGGGATGCTCGCCGCGGAGATGCCCGAGCCGCTGCCGGTGCGACCGATCCAGTTCCGCGACGCGCCGTTCTTCCTGGACCTCGTGCAGCGCGACCTCGCCGCGCACGTGGGTGTCGACCGGATCTACCACGGCCTGGAGGTCACCACCACGCTGGACCTGGGGGTCCAGGCCGCCGCCGAGGCCGCGTACACCGACGTGCTCGAGGCCGGGGTGCCCGAGGGCGCGACCGGGGCCCTGGTCGCCCTGGACCCGGCCAGCGGGGGTGTCCGGGCCCTGGTCGGCGGCCCGGACCACGCCGCGGACCAGGTGAACATGGCGTTGGCCGCGCGCCAGCCCGGGTCGACGTTCAAGCCGTTCGCGCTCGCGGCCTGGGTCGAGCAGGGCAACTCGCCGGAGAGCTACTTCCCCGCGCCGGCGAGCTACGAGATGGCGGGCACCCGGGTGGACGGACGGCCCTACGAGATCAGCAACTTCGGCGGCGCCGCCTACGGCGAGCTGAGCCTGCGGGAGGCGACCTGGCGGTCGGTCAACACCGTCTACGGGCAGCTGTACGAGGAGGTCGGTGGGGAGCCCATGGTCGAGCTCGCCCGCCGGGCCGGCATCGACGGGGAGATGGACCCCCACGACTCCTCGACGGTGCTCGGCACCGCGGAGGTCTCCCCCTTGGAGCTCGCGGAGGCGTACAACACCTTCGCGGCCGGCGGCCTGCACCACGAGCCCACCACCATCCAGCGCGTGGAACACGACGGCGAGGTCCTGTTCGCCGCGCCCGACAGCGCCGGGCGCGCCTTCAGCGAGCAGGTCGCCTGGACGGTGACCGACGTGTTGCAGGGCGTGCTGCGCACCGGCACCGCTCGCGGCGCCGACCTGGGGCGGCCAGCCGCCGGCAAGACCGGGACCACCACCAACCACGCCGACGCGTGGTTCGCCGGCTACACCCCCCAGCTGACGGCGGTGGTGTGGATGGGCAACCGCGACAACAACCGCCGGATGCCCGGCGACCCGACCGGTGGGGACCTGCCCGCGGAGGTCTGGCACGCGTTCATGTCGACCGTGCACTCCGGGCTCGAGGTGGCGCGGTTCCCCACGGCCGGCGGCTCACTGCAGGTCGTCAACCCCAGCCCGTCCCCGGTGCCCACCACCCCGAGGTGCGGGACCGGTGAGATCCTGGCCGCCTCGGGCGGCAGGTGCGTCGACGCCGAGCCCGACCCGGACAGCGAGGACGACAGCGAGAACGACCGCGAGGACGACCGCGAGGACGACCCCGACGGCGACGACGGGCCGGCGCCGGCGCCGACCGCGCCCCCCACCTCACCGCCCGGTGACGACCCCCCGCCTCCGCCTCCGCCTCCGCCGTCCCCGACGCCGTCGCCCGCGCCCACCGCCCCACCGGGTGACCCGCCCGCCCCGCCGCCGGAGCCGGACCCCACCCCGGCGCCGGCGCCCCCGCCCGAGTAGGGCGCCCCGCCGGCCCGGCCGCCGGAGCCGGACCCCACCCCGGCGCCGGCGCCCCCGCCCGAGTAGGGCACCCCGCCCGCCGCCGTCCGCGCCGGCTGCCCCCGGACCGCCGCCAGGATCACCCAGACGAGCACGGCGGCGCGCACCACCACCGCCGCGCCGAACCACGCGTAGTCGGGCGCCGGTTCCAGACCGGTCAGGCCGCCGAGGAACGGGAAACGCACCGCGAACACCGCGACGTCGGCGGCCACGAACGCCACGAACGGCCCGGCCCGGGGTAGGGCCAGGGCCATCAGCGGCAACAGGAACAGGCTGAACTGGGGCGAGTACACCTTGTTGGTGAGCAGGAACCAGGCCATGAGCGGCAGGACGAGCTCCCACCAGCGGGCCGGCTCGCGCCGGCGGGCGCCGACGACGGCGATGGCGGCCGCCCCGGCGACGAGCAGTGCCGCCGAGGCCGCGTTGACGGTCGGGACGGCGAACGCCGACCCGCGCAGCTGCTCGGCGAGGTACCAGAGGCTGTCCCAGTCGGCGGGCCGCTCCCGGTTGAGGTCCAGGAACCGCCGCCAGCCCTGCGGCGCGGTCACCAGGACGGGCAGGTTGACCGCGAGCCAGGCCGCGGCGGCGGCCCCGGCGTGCGCGGCGGCGTCGCGGCGCCGGCCCTGGGCGAGCCGGGTGGCGACCACCAGGGGCACGAGCAGCCCGGGGAACAGCTTGGCGGCGGCGCCGAGCCCCGCCGCCACGCCGGCCAGCCCGTCGCGGCCCCGCCGGTGGGCCACCACCCCGGCGACCAGCAGGGCGACGGGCACCGGGTCCCAGTTCACGAACGCCAGCAGGGCCAGCGTCGGCGCGCCCGCCCACCACAGCAGTCGCCGGGGCGGCCGGCCGGCCGCTGCCAGCAGCCCCAGGGTGGCCAGGGCCGCGGCCGCGCCGAGCGCCGCGGTGGCGTGGAAGAACGCCGCCGCGCGCTGTGCGGGTGGGGTCAGGGCCGCCACCCGCGCCGCCGCCCACATCTGGGCGCCGGTCAGCACCGGGTACTCCACGGCGTGCTCGCGGCCGGGGTGGTCGGCGTAGAGGGGCGCGCCCTCGCTCAGCCCGCTGGAGAACCACAGGGCGTACACGTCGGTGTAGCACCACTGCGTGTACTGCTCACCGCCGGACCAGGCACCCTCGCCGAGGCAGCGCGCCTTCGACCACCACCCGAGCGCCAGGACGGCACAGCACACCACGACGACGCCGACGAGCACGGCGGGGCGCGATGACGACGGCCGGGGGTGCACCGGCCGACCCTAGCCCGCCGCCGGCGATCGCTCGCTGCCGGGAGCCGGGCGGGCTGTGCCGGCGGCTAGACGCGACCGCGACCCCGGAAGCCGAAGACGGCCCCGAGGACGACGAGCACCGCGGCGATGACGAGGAGCCAGAGCAGCCCCTCCACCAGCAGGCCGATGCCGCCGAAGATCAGCGCGAGCAGGACGAGTGCGATGACGATTCCCATGCAAGCAGTCATACCCGCGTCCGCCACGGTTACACCAGGGTGGTCAGCCGAGTACGGCCTCCGCGTCGGCCTCCGACGACGCCACCACCCGGCCACGGCGGGCCAGGCGGCGGCGGGTGAGCGTCCAGACGCCGGCGGCCAGGAGCGGTGGCACGACCACGCACGTGATGCGGAAGAACCAGGTGATGGTCTCGATCGGCACGCCCGTCAGGCTGGACAGGATGTCGTTGGTGGCCGCCGCCGACAGCAGCAGCACGAAGCTGAACGTGCCCAGCGCCACGGCCGCGCGCAGCGGGACGTCCAGCGGGTTCTGCAGGACGTGCCAGTCGCCCTCGAGGCGGTAGACCCGCCGCTCGAGGAACGGGTAGGCGATCAGCACGACGAAGATCCCGGCGGGCAGCAGCGCCCCGGCGACGAACACGCCCGACACGGTCATGCCGAGCATCCGGAACTCCAGCGGCGGGAAGATCCGCAGGGCCCCCTCCAGCCAGAACAGGAACCAGTCGGGCTGGGCCTGGTTGCCGACCTCCCCGGCGACGTAGGGGCCGATCAGCAGCACGTCGCTCCACGGGATCAGCACCGCAGCGGTCGCCAGCAGCCCGCCGATCCACAGCATGAGGGTCGTCGAGGCGGAGAACTGGTGCGGCCACAGCGGCTTGCCGAGGACGAACCGGTGCCCGTCGATGCCCGACCGCGGGAACTGCGTGTGGCGCTGGCGGGTCATGACCGCCAGGTGCACGCTGATCAGCCCGATCAGCAGCGCCGGGATCCACAGCACGTGGAAAACGTAGAAGCGCGGGATCAGGTTGGCGGTCAGGAAGTCGCCGCCGAAGATCCAGAAGGCCATCTGGTCGCCGACGTAGGGCACGGCGAGCAGCGACGAGTAGGCGATGCGCAGGCCGATGCCGGCCAGCGCGTCGTAGGGCAGCGAGTACCCGGTGAAGCCCGACGCGAACGTGAGCAGCAGCAGGCCCACCCCGACGTGGTAGTTGATCTCCCGGGGCCGGCGGAACGCCCCGGTCAACAGGATCCGCAGCATGTGCAGCACGGTCGCGGCGATGAACAGGTGGCTGGCACCGCGGTGCAGCCGCCGGAAGAACAGGCCGCCGGGCACGTCGTGGGACAGCCGCACGATCGACTCGAACGCCCCCGGCAGCTCCCGCCCCTCGTACAGCGGCATGGCCCCCGTGTAGGTGACCAGGTCCGAGGAGGGGCGGTAGAACATCGTCAGGAAGACCCCGGTGACGACCAGCACGAGGAAGCTGAACAGCGCCACCTCGCCGAGCAGGAACGACCAGTGGTCGGGGAACACCTTGTTCAGGACTTTGCGGCTGGGCTTGCGCAGCCGCAGGCGCTCGTCCAGGGCGTCGAACAGCAGCGCGAACAGCGGCGTCACGGTGTCGCCTCGCTCGCGTGGCCCTCGTCGGCGTCGGGGTCGGCGTCGGGGTCGGCGTCGGGGTCGGCGGGCCGGTCGGGGAACATCGCGACTCGCCCGGCGATGAACATGCAGGAGAAGATGGTCGCCAGGGCCAGCAGTGCGACGAACCCCGCCAGGTACACGGGGTGCAGCTCGCCGAGGCCGATCGGGGTGGTGTCCTCGTGGGCGATCTCGTCGAGGTAGGCGACGAGGTGCCCGAGCCCCTCGTCACTGATCTGCTCCTCGGCGAAGCGCGGCATCTGGAACGGCCCCACCCGGACCGCCTCGGCGATGACGGTTGGCTCCCGGCCCAACACGTTCGGGGTGATCGCGCCGCCGCCGGCCACCCCACCGCCCGCGGTGTAGCCGTGGCAGGCCGCGCAGTGCGTGGCGTACAGCTCGCGGCCCACCGGCGCCTGCCCGCCCTCCGGTTCGGGCACGTCGCCCTCCAGGTCGAACCGCTCGGTCAGGTAGGAGACCAGAGTCTCGCGCTCGCTGTCGTTCCACCGGCGCCCCCGGCCCGAGCCGTCGACCCGCGCGGGGGGCATCCGACCGGTGCGCAGCGCGAGGTCGACGCGGGCCACCTCCATGCCCACCAGCGCCGGCGCCGTCTCGGCGGGGTCGGCGCCCCCCGTGCCGTCGGCGGCGTGGCAGCGGGCGCAGTGCACCGTGTAGAGGGTGTCGCCCCGCCCGCCCTCCCCGGCGGGCGGATCGGCGTCGGCGTCGCCGGTGTCGGCCCCCGCGATCCCCAGTCCCCCCGCGCCCCCCGCGACGAGCAGCCAGGCCACCGCGGCGGCAGCGATGACGGTCGCCCAGGAGGCCACGGGCAGCAGGGTCCGCCAGCGCGTGGTCGTCGCCGCCTTCGCCAGCCTCACCCGGAGACCCGATCGCCTGCCATGTGCGCGTCCCGCGCGTCGGTCCCCCCGCCCCCCGCCGCCCGCCCCCGGGCACGCCGGCGCCCCAGGGCGCGCACCGTCGCGCCGAGCACCGGGCGCGCGCGGACCGCCACCTCCAGGGGTCGGGAGCACACGTCGCTGTCGATGGCGGGATCGTAGGCCACCAGCCGGCGTTCGACGAAGGGTCGGCGCAACAGCGCCGTGAACGGCGCGGTCCCCCGCACGCGGCGGCGGTGCGCTCATCCGAACGCCGGGCCGACCTGCTCGACGAAGTCGCCCATCGCCACCAGGAAGCCGTCGTCGTCGACGCCCAGCGGCAGCTGCGGCAGCGCGCGGGCCGTCGGCCCGAAGGTCGGCACCGCGCCGCGGGCCGCGTCGAACGTGGACTGGTGGCAGGGGCAGAACAGCGCGTCGTCGCGCTCGCGGAACAGCCCCACGGGGCAGCCCGCGTGGGTGCACACCTTGGAGTAGGCGACCAGCTCGCCCTGCACGACCCAGTCCGGGTTGGTGGGCTCCTGGGGAGGCCCCGAGGACAGGCGCACGAGCACGACCGCGGAGTTCTCGACGCCGATGGCGTCCTCGGGCCACACCGTGGATATACCGCCGAGGGCGACGTCGTCGGGCCGCAGCGGCGCCCCGTCGGTGGTCACCAGGCGCTGACCGGCCTCCCACGCGGTGCGCCGCAGCGCGTCGCCGGGTTTCGGCCCGAGCGACGCCACCGGTGCCGCCAGGCTCAACCCGAACAGCGCCGCCGCGCCGATCAGCAAGCGCTGCAGCAGGCTGCGCCGGCCCACGGGGCCGACCTCGGCGACGGGCTCCTCGGCGCCCTCCTCCCGGGTCGGTTCCGCCTCCGGGACCTCGCGGGGCTCCAGGCCCTCGATGTCGGGGTAGGCGGAGGCGAAGTAGCGCCGCACGGCCACCGCCAGCGCCAGCAGCCCGAGCGCCAGCGCGCCGCCGTACAGCCACAGCGGCGCCCCGGCCAGCAGGCCCGCGGCGAACACCAGGGCGCTGGCGCCGGCGACCAGCGCCGCGCCGGCGTCGATCGTGTCGTTGACCTCGCTCGGCGGCGGGAGGCGCTGGCCGACCACGTACAGGCCGTCGTGGGCCTGCTCGGCCTCGGCCTCCTCCGCAGGGGGCGCGGGCTCGGGCGGGTCGCTCACGGGGTGGTTCCTTTGGGTGTCGTGGTCCCCGCTCGGGGCGGCGGCGTGCCGGCGCCCTTTCCTACCACGGATCGCCGGGATCCACGTGTCGGGCATGGGGCGCGCGTCGGGGGGTCGGGGTGGCGCGGGATGGCGCCGGCCTGCGATGCTGCCGGTATGCACGCCGACGTCACCATCCGGCCCGCCCGGGACGACGAGCTCGACCGGGTCGCGACGCTGCTCGTCGACGCCTACGCCGAGTACGCCGCGCGCATGTCCCCCGACGCCTGGGCGTCGTTCGCGCAGGACATCGGCAACGTGCGCGGCCGCATGATGGAGGCCGAGGTGGTCGTCGCCGACCGCGATGGGCGCCTGGTCGGGTCGGTGACGCTGTTCACCCGCCACCGGGGCGTGCGGGGCGGCACGGTGGGCGTGCGGCTGCTGGCCGTGCACCCCGACGCGCGCGGCACCGGCGTGGGCCGCGCCCTGATGGAGTACGCGATCGCGCATGCGCGCGAGGAGCAGCAGCAGCGGGTGGTCCTGTCGACCGCCCAGGAGATGGAGAGCGCGCGCGACCTCTACGAGAAGCTCGGGTTCCACCGCGAGCCCGACTTGGACCACGAACCCGCGCCCGGCGTCCGGCTGCAGGGCTACGCGCTGGACCTGGACTCGGCGCTCGGGTAGCGAAGCGGCAGCGCCCCCACCAGGCGCTCGAGTCGCGAAGCGGCAGCGCCCCCGCCAGCCCGGCGTCGGCCCGCTCCACCGCCAGGGCGCCGGAGTCACCCGCCCGCGGGCCGGTGCGTTGCGGATCAGGGCCGTGGCGTGGTCCCGATCCTGCACGCGCCCGGTACCCCCGGTCAGCCCGGGTCAAGGATGGGTCGCGCGGGGTACAGCGGGGTACAGGAAGACGGGCCAACCCGTTTCGCGACCCCCCTCGAGGACCGCATGGACCTGCCCGGAGCCCACGGCTCGTACTGGATCGACTCGACGCCCCATCCCGGTTTCCCAGCCCTTGCCGGCGACGAGGCCGGCGACGTCGCGGTCCTGGGCGCCGGCATCGTCGGCTTGACCGTCGCGTTGCTGCTGGCCGAGGCCGGCCGCTCGGTGGTGCTCGTGGACGCCGGCCCTGTGGCTGGGGGGGTGTCGGGGCACACGACCGCCAAGGTCACGGTGGGCCACTCGACGATCTACTCGACGATCACGAAGCGCATGGGCGCCCCGGCGGCGCGGGTGTACGCCGAGTCCAACAGCGCCGCGCTGGCGCACATGGCCACGACCGTCGAGCGGCTCGGCATCGACTGTGACTGGGAGCCCGCCGACAGCTACCTGTGGGCGCAGACCCCGGACCAGGCGGACACGCTGCGCGCAGAGGCCCAGGCCGCCACGGCGGCCGGGCTGCCCGCGACGTACCTGGCCAAGGCGCC
The DNA here is from genome assembly GCA_040905805.1 of Egibacteraceae bacterium. NCBI lineage: Bacteria > Bacillati > Actinomycetota > Nitriliruptoria > Egibacterales > Egibacteraceae > Egibacteraceae bacterium. The sequence goes on from JBBDQS010000165.1 coordinate 61,816, forward strand.
GCTGCCGTGGCCGACCACCGGGGCGGTGCGGCTGACCGGCCAGGCCCAGTTCCACCCCCGCCGTTACCTGCTCGGCCTCGCCGACGCGCTGGTGGCCGCCGGCGGGCGGATCTTCACGGGCTCCCGGGCCACCGACGTCGACGACGCCAGCCCGTGCACGGTCACGACCGTCGGGGGGCGGGTGAGCGCCGCGCACGTGATCGTGGCCACCCACATGCCGTTCCTCGACCGGGGCGGGTTCTTCTCCAAGGTCCATCCCTATCGCGAGCACGTCGTGACCCTGCGGGTGCCACCCGGCGCGGTGCCGCGCGGGATGTTCCTGTACGCGGGCTCGCCGACACGCTCGCTGCGCACGATCCCCGACGGGGACGGGGCGCTGCTGCTGGTGTCGGGCGAGAAGCACCGCACCGGCGAGGAGCCTCGCACCGACGAGCGCTACCGCCGCCTGATCGACTGGGCCGGCGAGCACTTCCCCGTCGGCGCCGTGACCCACCGCTGGTCGACCCAGGACAACTACTCCCTGGACGGGCTGCCCTACGTGGGTCGGCTGACCCGCCGCAGCGACCGGCTGCTGACCGCCACCGGCTTCAACGCCTGGGGCATGACCGGCGGCACCCTGGCGGCGATGCTGCTGGCCGACCAGGTGGCCGGGCGCGACAACCCGTGGGCGAGCCTGTACGACGCGAACCGGATCGGCGCATCCACCGCGGTCAAGACGTTCGTGACCGAGAACGTCGAGGTCGGCAAGCACTTCCTCATCGACCGGCTGTCCAAGGAGGGTCCCGACCGGGTCGAGGATCTCGGCCCCGGCGATGGCGCGGTGATGAAGGTCGACGGCGACGACGTGGCCGTGTGCCGCGACGCCGACGGCGCGGTGCACGCGGTGTCGGCGACCTGCACCCACCTCGGCTGCCTGGTGTCGTGGAACCGCGGCGAGACCAGCTGGGACTGCCCCTGCCACGGCTCGCGGTTCGCTCCCGACGGAGCGGTGCTACACGGTCCGGCGGTGCGCGACCTGCAGGTGCTCCAGCCGCCGGCCGACGGCAGCTGACCGGGCCCCGGTCGTTCGGTGACGGCCCGGCAGTGCCCCGGCCTGGGCCCGGTCGGTCGGTGACGGCCGGGCAGTGCCCCGGCCTGGGCCCGGTCGGTCGGTGACGGCCGGGCAGTGCCCCGGC
>JBBDQS010000165.1:63090-66684 GCA_040905805.1 Egibacteraceae bacterium
CCGGGCCCGGTCAGTCGGTGACGGCGATGCGGATGCGCTTGTTGGCCCGGCCCTTGGACTCGGTCCCGGTCACGGCGACCCGGCCGACCTCGATGGTGGACGCGACGTGGGTGCCGCCGTCGGCCTGCTTGTCCAGCCCGACGATGTCGATCACCCGCAGCGGGTCGATGCCGGCCGGGATGAGGTTGGCCTTGGTGCGGATGAGGGCGGGGTCCAGATCGGCCTCGCTGCGGTCCACGAAGTCGACGAGGATGTGGCGGGCCCGGGCGATCTCCTCGTTGATGCGCCGTTCCACGAGCGCGCCGAGCTCGGCGCTCATCTCGTCGAGCTCGAAGTCCAGCCGCCCCGCGCCGGGCTCCATGTTGCCGCCGGTGACCGCCACGCCGAAGTCGGCCCAGATGACCCCGCACAGCACGTGCAGCGCGGTGTGGGTGCGCATCAGCATGTGGCGGTGCTCCCAGTCCAGGTCGCCCGCCGCCTCGACGCCCACGTCCGGCAAACCCTCGGGTTCGACGTCCAGCCAGTGCCAGACCAGGCCGCCCTCCTTCCTGGCCTTGACCACCGCCGCGGTCCCGTCGGGCCAGGTCAGCGTCCCCGTGTCGTGGGGTTGGCCGCCCCCGCCCGGGTAGAACACCGTGCGGTTCAGCGCCACGCGGCTGTGCTCGCGGTCCACGTCGACCACCGCGCCCTCGAAGGTGCGGCGGTAGGCGTCCGTGGCGTACAGCTCCTCGGTGAAGGCCATAGGGCCAGCGTAGCCGTCCGGGGGGAGCGGCCTTTGGCCCGGGCTGGCCGGCGGTGCGTGGTCCAGCGCACCGCAGCGGTGCGCCAGACCCCGCACCCCCATACCCCCGGCTCCGTCGGCGTCGGTCAGGGCTGCTAGCCCGACAGCGGTGTGCCGGGCTCGGCGCCCTCCATGTCCATGACCCGGTCCCAGCCGGCGGCGATGTCCTCCACGGTCGGGACGGCGTCGAACTGGGCACCCTTGGCCTGCACGTAGCGCACGCGGGCGTAGTTGCCCCCGCCGGCGAGCACGACCTCGCCCGTGGCGGTGCACTCCTGGCTCGCGAGGTGGACCACCAGGGGGGAGATGTAGGCCGGGTCGAACGTGGCGAGCATCTCCTCGGGCAGGACGTCCTCGGTCATGCGGGTCGCGGCGACAGGGGCCACGGCGTTGGCGGTGATGTCGTACTTGCGCCCCTCCAGCGCCAGGGTGTTGATCAGGCCGACCACCGCGAGCTTGGCGGCCCCGTAGTTGGCCTGGCCGAAGTTGCCGTAGAGGCCGGTCGTGGAGGTCGTGACGATCACCCGCCCGTAGCCCTGCCCGCGCAGGTGGGGCCAGGCGGCATGCGTGACGAAATAGGTACCGTACAGGTGCACCTGGAGCACGCCGTGCCACTGCGAGTCGGTCATCTTGTGGAAGGTCACGTCGCGCAGGATCCCGGCGTTGTTCACCACCACGTCGATCTGCTCGTAGGTGTCCAGGGCCGTCTGCACGATCGCCTGGCCGCCGGCGGCGGTGGCGACGTTGTCGTAGTTGGCGACGGCCTCTCCACCGGCGTCGGTGATCTCGGCCACGACGGCGTCGGCCATCTCGGTGCCGGTGCCGGTGCCGGTGCCGTCACGCGCCCCGCCGACGTCGTTGACCACGACCTTGGCGCCCCGCTGGGCGAACAGCAGCGCGTGCTGGCGCCCGAGGCCCCCGCCCGCTCCGGTGATGACGACGACGCGTCCCTCGACTCCGGCCATGCGGGGCCTCCTTGCTGGGTTCGGCGTCCGCGACGCCACGGTGCCTGGCGGGGCAGCCTAGCGGACCGCCGTGGTGTCGGTGGCGCCCGGACCCGGGGCTGGTTGTCCACGGGCAGGGGCGGGCTGGGGCTTGTAGAGACGTGCTGACATGGACTAGCGTGTATCACCATGGACGGAGTGCGACGGGCGCTGGGGCTGGTGGCGCTGCTGGGCGGCGAGATCGCGGCCGCGGGGCTGCTGCACCGTCTCGGTGCGCTGCCGTGGCTGCGCGTCGGGTGGGATGACCCTGCCGCGTGGCTGGCGGTGGTGGCCGCCGAGGACGCCGTGATGGCGGCCCTGCGCCTCGTGGCGCTGGCGGCGACGTACTGGCTGCTCGCCTCGACCGTGGCCTACACCCTGGCGCGGGCCACCCGCCTGCCCGCCGCGATCCACGCTGTGGGATGGGCCACGCTGCCGGTCGTGCGCCGCGTCGCCGACCGGGCGGTGGCGGTGACCCTGGCGGGTTCGGTGGCGGTGGTCGGGGCGCAGGGACTGGCCCTCGCCGAGGTCCTCGCCCCGCCGGCGGTGTCCGCCCCGGGCGCCCTGCCCGGCGACCCGGCGTCCCCGCCGTCCGCGGCGGTCCCCGCTCCAGAGGCGGCACCCGAGCCGACGTCCGGACCCGGATCCGGGTCCACCCCTGCGCCCGAATCCGCCCCGGCCGGCGCGGACGAGGAGGCCGCGCCGGGGTCGGCGCCTGCCGTGGTCGCGCCGGGGTCCGCCCCTGGCGTCGGGCCGGGGTCCGCGCCGATGCCCGGGTCCGGCACCGGTCCGGCACCAGCCTCCGGTGCCGGCGCCGGTCCAGAGCGTGGCCCCGGGTCCGGCGCCGGTCCGGCGCCAGCCCCCGGTACCGGCACCGGTCCAGAGCGTGGCTCCGTGCCCGAGGTCGGGCCCCGGGCCGGCACGGCCACCCACGAGGTCGTGCCCGGCGACAACCTGTGGGCGATCGCCGCGGCCCTGCTCGGCGAGGGCGCCACCGACGCCCAGATCCACGGGCCCTGGCGTGCGCTGGTTGCCGCCAACCGCGACCGGCTGGCCTCGGGCGACCCCGACCTCATCTACCCCGGTGAGCACGTCGTGCTGCCGTCGGACGACCCTGACCGCCCTCGTTGAGCCCCAGGATTCGTCGGCGCGCCAGCCCGTGGCTGGGCGACCGCCGGCGCGGGCGCGTGGACTGGACACGTTCCTTCTTGGCTACCGGGATAGGTCCGACGTGCCCGCCCGCCGGACACGGAAACAGTCCACGCAACCGCGGACCGTGATGGAGTGGCCGTGCCGGGCCGTGCCGGGCCGTGCCGGGCCGTGCCGTCGCGCTACGGGGAGCGGTGCGGTCCCGCGGTGGCGGTGACGCGGATGGTCAGGGGTGCGGGGTCGAGCAGCACCCGGGTCAGGGTCAGGTCGACGGTGCCGGTGGCCGTGACGGTGATCACGGTGGGCGTGGCGGTGATCTCGACGCCTGTGACCGCGCCGAGGTCGGTCTGCGCGCTCAGGTTCGCGGCGGCCAAGCCCTCCGCGACCGGGGGGTCGAGCACCACCTGGCCGGTGGCGCGGAGCACCTCCGCATCGATGCCGGAGGCCCCGGCGACGGCGGCGGCGTCCACGGCCCCGGCTAGCGCACGACGGTCGCTGAACGCCCGCCACAGGTCAAGGCTCAGACCGCCGACGAACAGCAGCACGACGCACAGGCCGAGCAGCCACAGGACCACGGCGCCGGCCTCGTCGCGCGCTCCGGGGCGACCGCCCGCCGGCGTGCCCTCGTGCGGTGGGGTGGCGTGGTGCGGTGGGGTGGCGTGGTGCGGTGGGGTGGCGTGG
>JBBDQS010000166.1:0-35343 GCA_040905805.1 Egibacteraceae bacterium
GTCGGGTGACGGGCTGGCGCGGGTCGGGTGACGGGCTGGCGCGGGTCGGGTGACGCGTCGGCGCGGGTCGGGTGACGGGCTGGCGCGGGTCGGGTGACGCGTCGGCGCGGGGTCAGGCGCCGGGGATGGGCTGGCCCTCGCCGACCTTGTGGACCACGCGTCCGCTGGTGCCGTCCACCGCGACCTCGCCGGGTGCCCGGCCCTCGCGGTCGACGGGCAGCAGCGCCAGGGCCACCGCGCCGGCGCCGGTGGACGCCGCGCTGGTGACCGTGCCGGGCTTGCCGTCGGTGTCCACCGTGGCGCCGGCGGGGACGGGGCCGTCGAACTCGACGACCGCGAGCGCACGGCGGGGCCGGCCGAGGTTGTAGATCTTGGCGATGGACTCCTGCCCGGGGTAGCACCCCTTCTGCAGGTGCACGTGGGTGGGCAGCAGCCCGAGCTCCTGGGCGCGGCGCCCGGTGGAGATCTCGGTCGCCCAGCCGGGCACGCCCGCGTGGATGCGCCAGGCCTCCCAGTCGTCGAGGCTCGCCTCGGGCAGGCCGAGTCCGGCGACGCGCTCGTCGATCCACTCGCCGGGGCCGAGCAGGTCCACGCCCCCCGACCGGTCGCGGATCACCAGGCCGCCCCCGTGGGGGACGGCGGTCATGGGCTCGTCGCGGGCGCCCGTCAGCGCCACCGGCTCGGGGCCGCGCACGCTGGCGAGGGCGAACTCGTCGCTGGCGTCCACCGACTCGACCTGGGTCATGAACTTGAACTTCTCCAGCGACGCGGCCAGGTCCGCGGCGACCTCCGCCGGCGTGACGAGCAGCACGTGCTCGGCGTGCACCACGGCGCGCCCGGCGGCCTGGGGGTTGCCCTTCGCGTCCAGGTACAGGAAGTCCTCGACGGTCCCGGGAGCGGCCTCGGCCAGATGCTGGCTGAGCAGCGTGTGCAGGTAGGACAGGCGGTCCGGGCCGGTCACCCGCACCACCCCGGCGGGCAGGCGCACCACGGCGGTCTCGTCGATCAGGTGGGTCATGCTCCCACTGTATGGGCGTGGTCATTGCCTCGCGTGAGATGGGGTGGCATTCTGGCCGCACGACGGAAAGGAGGTGGTCCCAGCACATGATTTCTGATAGTTGCTACGTGACCGTTGAGGTGATGAGCCGCTAGGTTCACTCGGTCTGTCAGGCATCCCGACCGATACACCGTGATGCCTAGCGAATACCAACTCGTCGCCCGCTCGTTTCCGTCCGTGGGAGTTGGTCACGCCCGCCCACCCGGCCTCGCGAACGCGATCCCCGGGGACGTGACAGAGACGACGAGTGCAGGATGCTGACCGCCCCGGGCACCAACGGCCCGGGCCCGCAAGGGCCCGGGCGGTCCTCGTTCTGCGGCCGTGCCCCGCGGCCGGCGACCGCGCCCGGCCGGTGGCGTTAGCGTTGGGGCATGGAACGCAGCCTCGTCGTCAAGATCACGCACGCGCTCGACGACCCCGAGCGAGCGCACATCGGCTGCAACGTGGGGGCGGTCGCGCTGGCCAGCGGCATCGGCGTCCACCTCTTCCTGGCGGTGGAGGGCGTGGGGCTCGCCCAGGAGTCGGTGGCCTTGCAGCTCGAGCTGGCCGAGGCCCCACCGATCACCGATCTGCTCGACGCGCTCTACGCCGGCGGCACCGTCACGGTCTGCACGCCGTGCGCGACCCGCCGCGGGTTGGCGCAGGCCGACTTCCGCCCCGGCACCGAGATGGCCGGCTCGGCCCGCTTCGTCGAGCTCGCCACCGCCCCCGGCGCGACCGCCCTGGTGTACTGACTGAACTGAGCGGGGGATCGCCGGGGGTAACCGCGAGTAACCCTGCCAGAACTCGGGTTACTCGCGGTTGCACCCCGGTCGGAGGTGGGAGTCGGAGGTGGGATCGGGGTCCGCGCCGGCTCGGTGGTGCGGGGGCGGGCGCCTTATGCGGTGCGGGGGCGGGGGGCCTATGCGGCGCGACGGCGGGTGCGGACCTCGCCGCGGTCGAGCAGGGCCGTGACGTCGGCCGGGTCGGGCACGCCGGCGATGCGTCCCAGGACCAGACCGTCGGGGGCGACGGCGAAGGTGGTGGGGGTGCGCAGCACCTTGTGGGCGCGGGCGAGGTCGAGCTGTTCGGCGACGTCGGCGACGCGGACGGTGACGTCGTCGCGGTCGGCGACCGTCTGGTCCAGCACGCGGCGGGCCGTGACGCATGGTGCGCACGACGGAGCGGTGAACTCGACGAGCAGCTGGCGGCCGGACGGTGCGCCGAGCGCCGCGAGCTCGGCCTCGGTGAACCGGTCGGTGACCGCGCGGACCCGCCCGTCGCGGGCGCGCCACCACAGTGCGGCAGCCGCCGTCGCGGCGACGACGACGGCGAGGATCGCCAGCTCGGTCATCGGGTGACCCCCTGCAGCGTCGCCACCGTCATGCCCGGCTCTCCGTGCGCGACCCGCCGACCAGGCGCCTGCCGATCGCGTACATCTCGCAGCCGACGCACAGGCCGGTCGCGGCGAGCAACCCCGACAGGGCCACCACGACCAGCACCAGGGCCCAGCCGAGGACGCTCGCTCCGGCCAGCACCGCGGCCAGCCCGGCCCCGGTGAACAGCAGCCCCATCAGCTGGGAGAACCGGGGCCCCGCCTCCGGCTCGGTCGCCGGGGGCGGCCCCCAGTCGAGGCGGCGCTTCAGGAGCCGGAAGAGGTTGCCGTAGGGCGACCAGCGCAGCCCGGCGAGGGCGGACACGGCGAAGACCGCCACCTGGACGGCCAAGAGCACCGTGGACTGGGCCGCGAACGCGGCCGCCAGCACCAGGAAGGTCAGCGCGGCCGAGAACCGCGGACCGCGGACGTCGATCTCCATCGGGTGTCGCTCCTACTCTTGGGTCGGTCACATGCGTCGGTCAGAGGTCCTACTCTTGGGTCGGTCACATGCGTCGGTCAGCGGTCGTGGCGGGGTCGCTACCAGCCGATCAGCGCGTCGGCGGTGCGCAGCGCCTCGGCGAGGGCTTGGTGGTCGCGCACGGTCACGCCGGGCACGAGGTCGGCGGGGGCGAGCCCGAGGCGGTCGAGCTCGTCGGCGGCGACGATGACCTCGACGCCGCTCTCGATCAGGCCCTGCAGGTCCTGGGCGCTGGCGGCGGGCGGCAGGGCCACCCCGGCGAGCTCGCCGGGACGCACCTCGCCGCCCGACAGGGCCAGCTCGACGGCGGGGCCGCGCAGGACCAGGGTGAGCTCGACGTCCTCGGCCACGGCGTAGGCGTTGGCCTCCAGGGCGGGCTCGGTGGGCCGCAGCGCCCCCGCGACGCCCTGCAGCATGCTCACCACCCGCCGGGTCATGGCCGTCCCCCCGCCGTCACGGCGCACCGCCGGCGGAGAGCACGATGTCGGCGGTGCGCACGAACGCCCACAGGTCGGCGTGGTCGCCGGCGACGACGCCGGGGGCCTGGCGGTCGACGACGCCGAGGCGCCGCCCCGCCCCGCTGTCCACGACCCAGTCGAGGGTGCCGCCGTGGACGCCGCGGCGCAGCAGGGCAGCCACCGCCTCGGCGACCTCCCCGGAGCCGGCGGACAGCGCCGTCGCGTCGTCGTGGGCGAAGACCGTCACCCGGTGGCCGCGGTTGAGGACCCGCTCGGCCAGCTTGAGGGCCGTGGCGGTGCGCTCGCTGGTGACCCCCCCGGTGAGGACCAGTGCCATGGTGCGGGCCATCTAGAGCCACACCGCCCGGTCGGCCCCGTCGGCCACGAGGTCGGCGATCTCGTCGAGGTCGATGGTCTTGCAGCCCGGCGTGACGGCGTCGCCGACCAGCCCACGGCGGCGCAGCGCGTCGTCGTGGACGCTGACCGCCACCCCGGCGCCCAGCGCCGCGGCGACCGCGGACGCGTCGGCGTGTCCGGGCCGGGCCAGTGCGGCGGCGCGGTCGAGGAGCACGGCGGTGACGGTGTCCCCGGCACCCACCCAGGCCCGGGCCAGGTCCAGCGCCCACCGCGGGTCGCGCGAGACGAGCATGGCGTGGTGCACCGTCACTGCCCCTTCCGGATCAGCAGGCGGATCCCGGGGCGGTCGGTGGCGTCGGCAGCCCGCTCGACACCGAGCAGCTGGTGGCCGGCCCGGTCGGCCCAGCGGGCGAAGGCCGCGGGGGAGCCGGGGCCCTCGGCGATGACCTCCAGGACCTCCCCTGCCTGCAGCCCCGTCACCGCGCGCATCGCCCGTACCACGCCCTTCTCGCGGGGTTGGCCGCGCACGTCGACGCGGTCGACGGGCTGGACCGCCGGGCGCCCCCCCGCCTGGGCGCTCGCCCGCGCCCGCCAGGTGCGACCCCGCCCGGGGGCCTCGTCGGCCTCGGACAGGGTGACCGGCACCCCCACCGCGGCCAGCGCGCCGGAGACCAGCCCGCGCTCGAGCACCTCGGCCAGCTCCGGGCGGCCGGGGCCGAGCAGCGAGAAGGTCCCCGAGATCCCGACGATGTCCACCCAGTCCCGACCGGCCTTCACGACCCTGGCGTCGGGGGCCAGCGCCCTCAACGCGCGCAGCGCCGCGGAAGCGCGGTCCTCGAGGGTGCGGTCGGCGTCGGAGGGCGCCGGGGCGCCCTCGGCGGCGAGCACCAGTCGGCGGGCCTCGGACGCCGCGGACTCGTGCGCCCGGGTGGTCAGGGGCACGCCGCGCCCGTTGGCGGCCGGGGCGCCGTCGAGCAGCCCGGCCAGCAGGCGTACGAGCATGGCCGCGCACGCGGTGCCGCCGACGCCGTCCGTGGCGCCCGGGTCGACGCCGTCCACGTCGGCGCGGGCCTGGTAGAGCTTGGCGGGACGGCCGCCGCGGGGGTGCTTGCGCAGGCCCACCCCGACCAGGCCGGCGTCGGCGAGGGTCTCCAGGTGCGTGCGGGCGACGTTCGGGTGCAGGTCGAACGCGTCGGCGACGTCGCGGACGGTCAGCGCGGCCTCGGCCTCCTGCAGGTGCTCGTAGATCCCCGCGCGGGTCGACGAGCCGAGGGCCCGTGAGACGCTCACGGCGCGGCGCCGGGCGACAGGCCGCTCGACAAGTGCGGTGGACCCGGCGGCGGTCACGGTCGCTCCTCTGGTGGCGGGTCGGGTAGGGCGGGTCGGGTAGGGCGGGTCGGGGTTTGCACTGACCTCACCAGTGTTATCACGCCATCGACGCCCGCTCCAAGGTCGCATGGTAGTGGGAACGATGTAAACCCTACACCGCTGTCAGGCGGGCCAGGGCGTACGCGGCCGGGGCGGCGAGCAGCACGGGCAGCGCCACGGTGGTCAGCACGCCCGCGCCCCGCGGCAGCCCGGCGCCCCCGTCGGCGCGCCAGGCGGCGAGGGCGTCGTCCAGCGCCTCGCGGACCAGTCCCGCGGCGGCCGTGGCGACCAGCGCCACCGCGGTCACCCCGGCGGTGCTGGTCAGGGTGAAGGGCGGGGCGCCCACCGTGAGCAGCAGCCCGCCGGTCACGAAGGCCGCGGCCACCGTCGCGCCCGCGCCCGCGGTCGCGTCCATGCGGGCGGTGGCGACCTGGCGGGCCACCTCGACCACGACCACCGCCAGCACGACGCCGAGCACCCACCGGAAGCCGTCCGGCAGGGACCGCAGGAGCAGCAGGCCCCCCGCGCCGAGCCCCACCACCAGCCCGGCCAGCGCCGTGGCCCCCAGCACGTCGGTGACGTCATGGCGCCGCCCGAAGGCCAGCATGGCCAGGAACGTGGCGAGCACCCCGCCCGCGACGAGGTCGGGCGTGGCGGTCCAGCCCTGCTCGGGACGCAGGGCGACCAGCGCGGGCAGGCCCACCGCCGGGATGGCCGCCGCCAGCACGACGGGGCGGGGGCCGGCGCTGCCCAGCACGCTGCTGAGGTCCACCAGCAGCAGTACCGCCAGGACCACCACGACGACGGCGAACGGCCGGGGTCCGGCGACCAGGGCGATGACCGCGGCCAGCCCCGTCACCGCGCCCACCGGGACGGCGGTCACCGGCACGGCGGTCACCGGCGGGCTCCACGCCAGGTTCCACGGCGGGCTCCGCGGTGGGGTCGGGGCGTGGCGGGCGTGGCGCCCCCGCGGCCTTCACGGTGGGGTCGGGGCGTGGCGGGCGTGGCGCCCCCGCGGCCTTCACGGCGGGGTCGGGGCGTGGCGGGCGTGGCGCCCCCGCCGCCCCCGCCGCTGAACGGTGGCAGCAGCGCGATCTCCGACCCGTCGGCCACCTCGACGGCGGTGTCGCGGCCGACCGGGTCGCCGTCGACCAGGACCGTGCACACCGCCAGCCTGGCCGGGAAGGGCTCGCGGTACCGGTCGCGCAGCTGGTCCAGGACGGCCGGGAGCGGGCCCGGCTCGACCGTGGTCTCCGACGTGCCGGCAGCGTCGCGCACCGCGGCGAACAACCGTACTCGCACCGCCACCGCCGCCCTCTCCTCCCGTGTCCGTCGGCTCGATGGGCCCAACCGTACCGGCCTGCTGCGCTAGCATCGATGACGCTGGCCTGCCGCAGGAGGGAGCCCGGGTGCACCTGCTCGTCCTGTCCGAGGTCCCCGGTGCGGGCAAGTCCCTGCTGCCGGCCCTGGAGTTCCTCGACCACACGGTGGCCGCGGCCAGGCTGGCGCCCGAGTCATTAGACACCCAGGGGTCGGCCGACGTCGTGGTCGTCGACGCGACCGCGGACCTCGCGGCGGCCTCGCAGGTGTGCCGGGCCGCGGCGGCGGCGGAGCGCGCCCGCCCGGTGCTGCTGGTCGTGGCCGACGCGGGGTTGGCGGCGGTCAAGTCCAGCTGGGGCTTCGACGACTTCCTCGCGCCGTCGGCGCAGCCGGCGGAGCTGGAGACCCGCCTGCGCCTGCTGGCCGACCGGTCCCACCAGGACGTCGGAGGCCGCACCGAGAGCGTCGGGGAGCTCACCATCGACGAGGACACCTACATCGTCCGGCTGCGCGGGCGGCCGCTGGACCTCACGTACCGCGAGTTCGAGCTGCTGCGCTTCCTGGTCGCCCGTCCCCGCCGGGTCTTCACCCGCGGCCAGCTGCTCCAGGAGGTGTGGGGCTACGACTACTACGGCGGCACCCGCACCGTGGACGTGCACATCCGCCGGCTGCGGGCCAAGCTCGGCGCCGAGTACGAGCAGCTGATCGGCACCGTGCGGGGCGTGGGCTACAAGCTCGATCCCCAGGGCGCCGCCGGGCACAGCGGCGAACCGGACGACGACCCGGACGACGAGGAACCGGACGCGCCCGGTGCCTGACTCGTGAATCGCTCCGAGCCTGCGAGGACGATTCTCTGCTGTGCCGGGTGTGGCGGTCGCCCAGCGACCGCCATGGAATCCTGACTCGTGAATCGCTCCGAGCCTGCGAGGACGATTCTCTGCTGTGCCGGGTGTGGCGGTCGCGCAGCGACCGCCATGGAATCCTGACCCGGCGGTGGTGGCCCGCCAGGCCACGTCGCCGGGCCTCAGGCGGGTCGCAGCAGGTCGTCGGGTGCGGCGACCGCCGGGGGCACCTGCTCCTCGTAGCAGACCTCCATGTGGTCGGTCGCAAAGCCCGCCGACCGGTAGAGCGCGACCGGGCCGTGGTGCGCGGCGTCGACGTAGAGGATCGCCTGGCGGCAGCCGCGGTCGTGCATGTGCGCCAGGCCCGCGGCCAGGAGCGTGCGCCCGAGGCCGAGGCGCTGGGCCGCGGGGTCGACCGCCAGGACGTACACCTCGCCGACGGGCTCGTGGGCGGCGTCGGGGACCTCGTCGGCGTCGTGGCCGTGCCACTTGGTCCAGTGGAAGCCCAGCAGGTCAGCCCCGCGCCACGCGAGGATGAGCCCCTCCGCCGAGAACCAGCGCAGGGCGCGGCGCTCGGCCAGCATGGCCCGGTCCCACCCGCCCTGCTCGGGGTGCTCGGCGAACGCGGCGTTGTTGACCCGCAGCACCTCGTCGTCGTCCTCGCCGGGCCGGTACGTGCGCAGGACCACGCCCTCGGGCGGGGTGGGGACCGCCGGACGGTCGGGCAGCTTGCGGGTCATGAGCAGGAGCTCGCGCTGCACGGTGAAGCCGGCCCGCGCGGCCAGCGTCGTGCGGGCATCGGTGACGTGGCGCACCCACAGGTACAGCAGGCCGCCGCCCGTGCGCGCCACCAGCGCCCGGGTCGCGTCGAGCAGGCGCAACGCCAGCTGCTCGCAGTCGGCGCGGTCGGGGCGCACCACCACCTCGGCCGCTGCGCGGGGCCGGGCGCCCGGGGCGTTCCAGCGGATGTGGGCGTAGCCGACGAGCACGTCGCCGTCGTAGGCGAGCGCCCCGGTCCAGTCGGTAGCGCCCGCCGCGAGGTGGGCGTACTTGTGCTCGCCGACCGGCGGGTGGCCCTCGAGGCGCGTGACGTCGTCGAGCAGCGCGCGCACCCGGTCGACGACCGCGTGGTCGAGCGTCGCGGCCACCTCGATGCGCACCATGGCCTGCAGCGTACGATGCGGGTATGGACGTCGCCCACCGCCTCCGCGGCTCCGGCTACCGGCTCACCCCCCAGCGCCAGCTGGTGTGGGATGCGCTGCGCCGCGCCGACCGGCACCTGACCGCCGAGGACATCCACGTGGCGGTCACCGACGTGCTCCCCGAGTTCAACCTGGCCAGCGTCTACCGGACCCTCGCGCTGCTGGCCGAGCTGGACCTCGTGAAGGAGGTGCGCCTCCTTGAGGGCAAGGCCCACTGGGAGCTGGCCCACCCCGACGACGAGTTCCACCTCGTGTGCCGGATCTGCGGGACGGTGACCCATCACCGGGGTCCGCTCGTGCAGGAGGTGCGCACCCACCTGTCGGGCAGCCACGGATTCAGCCCCGAGCGGGTCGACCTGGTCGTGCACGGGGTCTGCGGCGGGTGCGCCCCGCGCTAGCGTGGGACAGCGCATATCGGTACACTGCGAAGGCGCCCCGCCGCGAGGTAGGCTGCTCTATCCCCAGGGCCGTTAGCTCAACGGGTAGAGCTCCGGACTTTTAATCCGGCGGAGCGGGTTCGAGTCCTGCACGGCCTACCAGCCGATCCAGCACCGGTCTCGACGTCCCACCGCTGTGTGTAGCACCGCTTGACGAACCACCGATGGACCTGTGGAGCAGCTAGGAGTGCTCGTCACCCTGTCAAGGTGAAGGTCGCGGGTTCAAATCCCGTCAGGTCCGCCACATCCCACCGCCCGGTCAGGTAGCTCAGTTGGTAGAGCGCTCGACTGAAAATCGAGAGGTCGGCGGTTCGACCCCGCCCCTGACCACCGCAGATCCCGGCGAGGCGCGGCGTCGGCCCGCCAGGGATCCCGCCGTCGGCGTGACGGGCGGCGCGCCAGCACAGTATGCTGCGCGCCGGCATCGACGAGGGGGCGGCTCTGCCATGACCTACCCGCAGATCTACACCGACGACGGCGTGTTCGACGCCTTCGACGAGGACCCGCTGCCCGAGCGGCCGGTGGACCCCGAGCGCGCGTTCCTGGGGTTCATCGCGGTCACGATCGTGCTGCTGATGGGCGTCGGGGCGTTCGTGGTCGTGCTCACCCAGCCGCCCTGGTAGCAGGCGCCCCCGGGAGGGGCGCTACCGGCCGTTGTGGGAGAAGTGCATCCAGTCCTTGGCGCTGCGCCACTCGCCGCCCCAGGGCCACCCGAGGGTCGCGAAGGCCTGGGTGACGGCGTCGCCGGGTTGGATCATCCCGGGGCGGTGACGCCCCCGGTCGACGTAGGCGGAGGCCAGCTCGGGCACGACCACGTCGTCGCGGGCGTAGGGGTTGTGGAACGGGTTGATGTCGACCGCCAGGCCGTAGGCGTGCTGGGACCAGGAGCCCGACGACACCGTGGAGCGGCACACGAAGGCGGTGGTGGTGTTGCCGTCGCCGGTGGCCGGGGCGTCGAGGTCGGCCGCGGTGATCACCCGCATCTCCTCGATGGGGAAGCGGGCGTCGTAGATGGCCCGGAAGACGTCGACCATGGCGTCGGCGACGCGCTCGTGCACCAGCAGCTCGCCGGTGTGGGGGCGCGCGTCGAACCCCCAGAACGTGACGGTCAGGTAGCGCAGGTCCTCCAGGGCCACCGGGCACGCCGGCGACCACGTCGAGCGGGCCGCGACCGCGCCGGGCACCGTCTCGACGGTGGCGGCGAACGCCTCGCCGGGCGGCGGCAGGTCGTCGGCGGGCGGCGGCAGACGACGGTCGTCCAGCTCCGGTGGCGTGGGCTGGATCTCGCCGAAGCCGTCGGGCCGCAGCGGCAGGACCCGGGTGCCGAGCCACAGCGGCCGTGCGGCCACCACCGCGGACGGGCCCGCGCCGGGGCCGGTCGCGGGGTCGGGGGTGGCGCCCTCGCCGGCGGCCCTGTCCAGCGCGGCCCCGTCGGGCGCAGCGGCCCCGTCGGGCACATCCGCTCGGTCGGGCGCCGCCGCGTCCTGGCGTGCCACGGGGTCGACGGCGGGGGCCGACTCCGCGCACGCTGCCAGGGCGAGACAGGCGCACAGGGCCAGCACGGTGAAGAGGGAGGGCATCGCCCCAACGGTATCGCCGGTGCCCGGCCCCGCAGCCCCGGTCCGCCAGCCCGCGCCCCGGCGTGCCCTTCCCCCCGCCCGCCCGGCCCTTCCCCCCGCCCGCCCCGGGCGCGTAGGATTGGCGGGCGGCTGGGCGTGGGGGCGGGACGCCGCATCGACGCGCAGCCGGGGACGCGCCGGCGGGAGGCGGATGGTCGTGGGAGTCTGGGTTGCCGGCGTGGCCGTGGTGGCCGTGCTGGCGCTGGTGTGGCTCGGGATCACCTACAACCGGCTCGTCGCCGCGCGCAACAAGACGGAGGAGGCCTGGGCGGGCATCGACGTGCAGCTCACCCGCCGCGCCGACCTCGTGCCCCAGCTGGTGGAGACGGTGCAGGGCTACCAGGTGCACGAGCAGCAGCTGCTCACCTCGGTCGCCGAGGCTCGCACCCGCATCGTCGAGGCCCACGGACCCCAGGAGTCGGGGCAGGCCGACGACGTGCTGGAGGGGGCGCTGCAGCAGCTGTTCGCCGTCGCCGAGGCCTACCCCGACCTGAAGGCCAGCGACAACTTCCTGGCCCTGCAGCGCGACCTGGTGACCCTGGAGGAGGACATCTCGTTCGCCCGCCGCTACTACAACGCGCTGGTCGAGCAGCTGAACACCGCTGTCCAACGGTTCCCGACCCTGCTGGTCGCCGGGCCGCTCGGCTTCGGGGCCGCGGAGTACTTCAAGGCCGAGGGCGAGGCGCGCCAGGCCCCCACCACGGAGTTCCGCTCGTGACCAGAAGTGCCCGGCGCCGCGCGCCCCGACTGCTCGGGCTGGTCGTGGCCGCCGCGTTGGCCGTGGCGGGTGCGGCGGCCACGGCCGGACCGGCCGGTGCCCAGGACGACACCGGGTGGGTGATCGAGTCCTTCGACGTGGTGGTCGACGTGCGCGCGGACGGCACGATCGCGGTCACCGAGGAGATCGGGGTGGACTTCTTCTCGTTGCGCCGCCGGGGGATCTTCCGGGTCATCCCCGCCCGCTACGACCTGTCCGCGCAGGAGGAGCAGCTCCTGCTGGACGAGGGGACCGATCCCGACCGGCACGTGCGGGCCTTCGACATCTCCGACATCGCGGTGTCCTCCACGGCGCCCGCGGACACCGAGATCACCCGCCCGAACCGCTTCGGCGAGCACAACCTGCGCATCCGCATCGGCGACCCCGACGTCACCGTCACGGGCAAGCAGACCTACCACATCAGCTACGAGGTGGCCGGCGCGCTCAACGCCTTCGAGGAGGTCGACGAGCTCAACTGGAACGCCACAGGCGACGAGTGGCCCGTGCCCGTCCTGGCCGCTCGGGTGGTCGTCCGGGGCCAGCCCATCGCCCGGGCGGCCTGCTACCAGGGCCCCCGGGGGTCGACTGACGCCTGCGCCGAGCAGCTGGACATGGCCGAGCCGGAGACCAGCGTCGGCTTCGCCACCGGCCGGCTGGAGGCGGGCGAGGGGATGACGGTCGCGGTCGGCTTCCCGCGCGGGACCGTCGACGTCGGCGAGCCGATCCTCGTCGAGCAGTGGGACCTCGGGCATGCGCTCACCGGCAGCCCCGCGGCCGTGCCGCTCACCGGGCTGACCGCGTTGCTCGGGTTCGGCGGCGTCGGCGTGCTCGCCTACCGCCGGGGCCGCGACCGGGTGACCCGCGGCGGGATGACCGTGGACGGGCGGCCCGACCACGGGGAGGCCGGCGACGGCGCCGAGCCCGCCCGGCGGGGACTGTTCTCGCCGCGCCCGGTGACCGTCCAGTACCGCCCGCCCGAGAACCTGCGCCCCGGACAGCTCGGGGTGATCGTCGACGAGCGTGTCGACCCGGTGGACATCAGCGCCACGATCGTCGACTTCGCCGTGCGCGGCTACCTCACCATCGAGGAGAGCACCACCGGGCGCATCCGCAAGCGCACCGACTGGACCCTGACGCGCACCGACAAGCCCGAGGACGGCCTCCTGCCCTTCGAGCGCACGTTGCTGACCGGGCTGTTCCAGACCGGCTCGAGCGTGGAGATGTCGGCGTTGACCGGCTCGTTCTCGTCGGAGTACCAGCAGGCCAGCAAGCAGCTGTACGCCGACGCCGTCAGCCGCGGGTGGTTCACCCGCAGCCCCGCGAAGACCCGCGGCGCGTGGATCGCCGTGGGCATCCTCGCGGTGCTCGTCGCGGTCGGGCTGCTGGTCGCCGCGGCGCTGTGGACCAGCGTGGCGCTGGCCGTCGTGCCGCTGGTGCTGGCCGCCGCCGCGCTGCTCGTGGCCCACCGCTGGATGCCCCACCGCACGCCCGCGGGCAGCCGCATGCTCGTCGACACCCTCGGGTTCCGGGAGTTCATCGCCACCGCCGAGGCCGGGCGCATGGAGTTCGCCGAGCAGGAGAACCTGTTCGAGGCCTATCTGCCCTACGCCATCGTGTTCGGCGAGGTGGACCGGTGGGCGTCGGCGTTCGCGCATCTCGGCGCGGCCGCGATGACGACCGGGGCCGCGGCCTGGTACGTCTCCTCGTCGGGGCACCGGGACCTCGGCTCGCTGTCGTCGGGGCTGTCGAGCTTCTCCAACACCGTCGGGTCCGGACTGGCGACCACGCCGTCGAGCAGCGGCTCGGGCGGCGGCGGCTCCTCGGGCGGCGGCGGTGGCGGCGGCGGAGGCGGCTCCTGGTAGTCGCCGTTGCCGGCGGCGCGGCGCTGGTGGCCCGTGCCGTGCGCGCTGGCGCGCGCGCCCGCCCCTCTAGGATGGCGCTATGGCCTCCGAGCGCTTCGCGTCGTTCACCAACCGCCTGTCCCAGCTGGGCCAGGCGTTCACGAACACCCGCCAGGCCGACCCGCGCCTCGTGCCCCTCATGGTCGGGGTGCCCCTCGTCGTGCTCGCGGTCAGCATCGGGCTCGGCGGACTGGCGGGGCGGTGGATCACCGGGACGATCGTCGGGGTGCTGTTCGCGCTCCTGGCGGCCCTGGTGGTGTTCGGGCGGCGGGCCTCCAAGGCGATGCTCGGCTCGATCGAGGGTCAACCGGGGGCGGCCGCGGCCGTGCTCCAGACCATGCGCGGCAAGTGGCGGGTGACCCCCGCGGTGGCGTTCACGCGCAAGCAGGCGTTCGTGCACCGCGTCGTGGGCCGCCCGGGCGTCGTGCTCGTGGGGGAGGGCGCGGTGGCGCGGGTACGGTCACTGCTGAAGCAGGAGGCCCGCAAAGCCGCCCGGGTCGTGGGCGACACCCCTGTCCACGAGGTCGCCGTCGGTGACGGGGAGGGCCAGGTCCCCCTGGGCAAGCTGCAGGCCCACCTGACCAAGATGAAGCGGGTCGTGCGGACCCGGGACATCCCCGAGATCGACCGGCGGCTGCGGGCGCTCGGTGACCGCGAGGTGCCTCTGCCCAAAGGCCCGATGCCCCGCGGCAAGCGCCGTCAGTAGACGCGGTCGGGTGCCGACCACCCCCCGGCCGGCACCGTTCCCGCGGCTACTCGTCCCGCGCCTACTCGGTCGCCGGCTCGGAGCCCTGCCCGTTCAGCAGCGCGTGCACCTCCGACGCCCGATAGCGGCGGTGGCCGCCCAGCGTGCGGATCGACGAGAGCTTCTCGGCCTTCGCCCAGCGCGTGACCGTCTTCGGGTCCACACGAAACAGCTTGGCCACTTCCGAGGGCGTCAGCAACTCCTCATCCGGACTCGTCATCTTCGGCATACCGGACCTCCTTTGGGCGGTGCTCGTTGGCTGGGCGTGGTCTGGGCCCAAAGCGGTCCATCGCCGCTTGGTCAGCATTTGCAGGTCGAGTCCCAAAATGCGACCCTTTTCCTGCCTCTCGCAAAGTGTAACACGCACATAGCGATCATGGTCAGAGTATCACGTTCCGGCAGAAGCTAGACTACTGCCCACTAAGGCCGGGACCAACGATACCCCCCGGACGGGGGGGTAGGATACCCCACGCCCGGGGGCACTTCGACCATCGGGCCCCAAACCGCGCGGGGGGGCGCGGCGCGGGTGGTGGTGGGGCCAGACGGCGGGAAGGAGCGAACACGGTGGCGGGACCCTTCGACCTGCTCGACGGTCACGAGCAGGTGGTGTTCGGCCAGGACCGCGAGGTGGGGCTGCGCTGCATCATCGCGATCCACTCGACCGCGCTCGGACCGGCGCTTGGCGGGACCCGGTTCTACCCGTACACCGAGGAGCGCGACGCGCTCGTGGACGTGCTGCGGTTGTCCCGGGCGATGGCGTACAAGGCGGCGTGCGCCGGCCTGGACCTGGGCGGCGGGAAGGCCGTGATCATCGGCGACCCGGGCGTCGACAAGACCGAAGCGCTCCTGCGGGCCTACGGCCGGGTCGTGCAGTCCCTCGGCGGGCGCTACGTGACCGCGTGCGACGTCGGCACCGCGCCCGCCGACATGTCCCTGGTGCGCCGGGAGACCCGGTGGGCCACCGGCATGGAGGAGGCGCAGGGCGGGTCGGGGGACTCGGGGGTGCTGACCGCCTACGGGACGTTCGTCGGCATCCGGGCGTGCGTGGAGCGGGTCTACGGATCCGCGTCCCTCGGCGGCCGCCACGTGGCCATCCAGGGGGTGGGCAAGGTCGGGCGCCGGCTCGCCGCGCTCCTGGCCGAGGCCGGCGCCACGCTGACCGTGGCCGACGTGGACACCGCCGCCGCCGAGGCCTGCGCGGAGCGGGTCGGGGCGGCGGTGGTCCCGGCGGAGGCGATCCACGCGGTGCCAGCCGACGTCTTCAGCCCGAACGCGCTCGGCGGGGTCATCGACGACGAGACGCTGCCCGACCTGGCGTGCGCGATCGTCGCCGGCGCGGCCAACAACCAGCTCGCCGACGAACGCCACGGGGACGCGCTCGCCGACGCCGGCATCCTGTACGCCCCCGACTACGTCATCAACGCCGGCGGGCTCATCCAGGTCGCCGACGAGCTGCACCCCGGCGGGTACCGCGTCGAGCGGGCCCGCCGCCACGTCGAGGACATCGCCGGGCGGCTGCACGACGTGTTCGCGGTGGCGGCGCAGGAGGGCTGCTCCACCGCCGCGGCCGCCGAGCACTACGCCGAGCGGCGCATGGCCGCGGTCGGTCGCCTCCGCGGGTTCTGGTTGCCCGACGGCACCTAGGGCGACAGGCCGGCGAGGTGCACGCCGGGGCGGTCGGTGACCTGGCCGCAGACCCAGGCGTCCATCCCCCGGTCCGCCAGGAGCCCGACCGCGTCCTTGCCGGCGGGCACCGTCGCCAGCATGCCGGCGCCCATGTTGAACACCCGCCACATCTCGGCGGGCGCGACGTCGCCGTGCTCGGCGAGCAGCCCGAAGATGGCCGGCGGGGTGAAGGTGGTGGTGTCCACGACCGCGCCCAGCCCCTCGGGCAGGGCGCGGGGCAGGTTGCCGGGGATGCCACCGCCGGTGACGTGGCAGAAGCTGTGCACCTCGGTGGCGCGGGCCAGGGCCAGGCAGTGGGGGGCGTAGATGCGCGTGGGGCGCAGCAGGGCCTCGCCGAGCGTCTGCACCGTCAGGCCGTGGTCGGCGTGCAGGTCAAGGCCGGCGACGAGACGTCGTGCCAGGGAGTAGCCGTTGGCGTGCAGGCCCGTGGAGGTCATGGCCACCACGTCGTCCCCCGGGCGGACGCGGTCCGGGCCGAGCAGGCGTGGACGGTCGACGATGCCGACCCCGAAGCCGGCCACGTCGTACTGCCCGGGGGCCATGACGCCGGGATGCTCGGCCGTCTCCCCGCCGACCAGGGCGCAACCGACCTGTGCGCAGCCCTCGGCGATGCCGGCGACGACCTGCTCGACGTGGGCGGGGTCCAGCCGGCCGACCGCGAGGTAGTCGAGGAAGAACAGCGGCTCCGCACCCGGCACCACGAGGTCGTCAACGACCATCGCGACCAGGTCGAGCCCGATCGTGTCGTGGCGGTCCAGGGCCCGGGCGATCTCCAGCTTGGTGCCGACCCCGTCGGTGGCGCTGACCAGCACCGGATCCTTGTAGCGGCGGGTGTCGAGGGCGAACAGCCCGCCGAACCCGCCGATCGCATCGAGCACCTCGGCCCGGCGCGTGCGCTCCACGTGGGGCCTGATGGCGGCCACCGCGGCCTCCGCCGCGTCGAGGTCGACGCCGGCTGCCGCGTAGGTCGGCCGCTCCTCGCTCACCGCGCGGCCGCCACGCTCAGGCCAGCTCGGTGAAGAGGGCGGGCTGGGGGACACGGCTCGGCTGCTCCATGGGCACCGGGATCGGGTACTGCCCGTCGAAGCAGGCGCGGCAGAGGCTCGACGCGGGCCGGCCGGTGGCGGCCACCAGCGCGTCCAGCGACAGGTAGGCCAGCGAGTCGGCGCCGACGAAGTCGCGGATCTCCTCGATGGTCAGGCCCGAGGCCACGAGCTCGGCGCGCGTGGCCATGTCCACGCCGTAGTAGCAGGGGTTGCGCACCGGGGGGGAGGTGATGCGCAGGTGGACCGCAGCGGCGCCGGACTGGCGCAGCATCGCCACCAGCTGGCGTGACGTGTTGCCCCGCACGATCGAGTCGTCGACCACGACCAGGCGCCGGCCCTCGATCATGTCCCGCAGCGGGTTGAGCTTCAGGCGGATGCCGAGCTCGCGCACCGGCTGGGACGGCTCGATAAAGGTCCGCCCGACGTAGCGGTTCTTGACCAGCCCCTCCCCGTAGGGGATCCCGGCGCCCTCGGCGTAACCGGCCGCCGCGGCGGTGCCCGAGTCGGGGACGGGGATCACGAGGTCGGCGTCCACGGGGGCCTCGCCGGCGAGCAGCTCGCCCATGCGGTGGCGCGCCGCGTACACGCTCGTGGTGCCGGAGCGCTCACCGAGGTCGGCCACCCGGTGGTCGGGGCGGGCCAGGTAGACGTACTCGAAGACACACAGGGCGGGCGTGGCGTCGGCGAAGCGGCGGCTGCGCAGCCCGTCGGCGTCGACGGCCACGAGCTCACCGGGCTCGACGTCGCGGACCAGGTGCGCCCCGACGATGTCGAGGCCCGACGTCTCGCTCGCCAGCACGTAGCCGCCGCGGGGCAGGCGCCCGATGACCAGGGGCCGCACCCCGTGGGGGTCGCGGAAGCCGTAGATGGTGGTCTCGTCCATGACCACCACCGAGAACGCGCCGTGCAGCCGGCGCGCGACGTCGATGATGGCCCCCTCCAGGGAGGTGGAGTCCGCGCTGGCCAGCAGGGTGGTCAACAGCTCCGAGTCGGTGGTGCACGCCTCACCGGCCACGCCGAGCTCGGCGGCGAGGTGGCCGGTCGACACGAGGTTGCCGTTGTGGCCCAGGGCGATCGCCCCGCCACTCGGGGTGACCTTGAAGGCCGGCTGGGCGTTGTCCCAGGTCGACGAGCCCGTGGTCGAGTACCGCACGTGTCCGACGCCCAGGTGACCGTGCAGGCCCGCCAGGCGCGCCTCGTCGAAGACCTTGTTGACCAGGCCCATCTCCTTGGTGACCAGGATGCGCTGGCCGTCGGACACGGCGATGCCCGCCGACTCCTGGCCGCGGTGCTGCAGGGCGTAGAGGCCGTAGAAGCAGAGCTTCGCGACGTCCTCGGCGGGAGCGAACACGGCGAAGACCCCGCACTCGTCGCGGGCGCCGGTGCGGGGCTCGGTCACGTGCCAGCCGGACCGCTGCGGGGGGTGAGGGTCATGGACAGCCACCGGTTTCCGGGTTGCAGGGGATCGGGCGGGAGCAAGGTCACGTGGCCAGTCTACGGCCCGTCGGCGGGCGCTGCGGCAGGCGCTAGGCTCGGCCGCGACGATGGCTGACGACGCCCGAGCGCCCGAACCCGACGGTCCGTCCCGGGCCGCCCGCTGGGGTCGCAAGGCGGTGATGCTCGCCGTGGTGGTGGTCGCCGCCCTGCTGCTCGGGCGCCTCGGCGGCGGCGTGGACAGCGGGCCGGCGACCCCGGCCGGGCGGCCCGGCGCGGCAGCGGTCGCGGGTTAGCCCCTTCCCCCAGCCGGGTACCTGCATGGTTGGAGCACCGATGGCCAGGAGGACGCCATGGCACCGCACGACCCGTTGGTACGCGCCGGCAGCACTCGCCCGAGCTGGTCGCGGGGTGCGGCGTGAGGGCCGCGGTGCTGGCTCGCGCCACCGCCTCCACCGCGCTGGCGGCGGCCGCCAAGGCGATGGCGGTCGGCTCGCGCCTGGCCGACCAGGTCGCCGGGCGGGTGCGACCCGACCCGCCGCCCGCCGGCGGTGATGGGCGCGCCCGGGCCGGGCAGGAGGGGCCCACCCCGACCCCCGACCGGGCGGCGGCGCGCGGCGCGGTCCGCACGCCCCCGACCGAACCGGTGCCGCAGGTCCCGACCCGTGCGCGCACCGACGAGACCCACGTCGAGGAGCTCGCGGCCGGCACCGCCGCGGAGGTGCTCGCCGTGATCCCCGAGCTGTCCACCGACGAGCTCGGCCGGCTCTACGAGCACGAGGCGGCGAACAAGAACCGCAAGACCGTGCTCGCCGGGGTCGAGCGGGCCACCGATCCCCGCCTGCCCGACGAGTCGGCGTCCGAGCCGATGCCGGAGGCGGGCGGCGTCCCGACCAGCGGCACGTCGACCCCCCCGGGTGGTGGCGGGTCCTGATCCCCGGGCGGTCCTGACCCCCGCGTGAGGGACCGCAGACCGCACACCGCGGTGGGATCCGGGGTGGCGGTCAGGCGCCGCCGAGGCCGAGGGCGCCCGCCAGGGCGTCGCGGCGCACGGCGTCGACCGCGTCGAGGTCGAGCGACACGATCCCGTCGATCGCCAGCACGCGTTCGGCGGTGACCCGGCCGAGCCGGCGCAGCGCGACGCCCCGCGCCGCGCACCGCTCGGCGAGGCGGTCGAGGTCGCCCGCCCGCGCGCTCGCGACCACCCGCGAGGGCGACTCGCTGAACAGCCACTGGTGGGCGGGCACGGTCTCCTCGGCGGCGACGGCGGCGCCGAGGCCCCCGGGCAGGCAGCACTCGACGAGGCTGGTCACCAGCCCGCCGACGCTGACGTCGTGGGCGCTGGTCAGCAGGCCCCGCGCGGCGGCGTCGACGAGCAGCTCGTGCAGCGCCCGCTCCTGGTCCAGGTCGACCGCGGGGGGTCGACCGGCGACCCGCCCCGACGTGGTCCATACGTACTCCGAGCCGCCCAGCCCGGGACGGGTCGGCGCCCCGATCAGCACGACGGCGTCGCCCGCTGCGGCGAAGGCCGAGGGCACGGCGCCCGCCACGTCCTCGAGCAGGCCGAGCACCCCGATCACCGGCGTGGGGTGCACCGCCGCGGTGCCGGTGGCGTTGTAGAAGCTCACGTTGCCGCCGGTGACCGGGGTGCGCAGGGCAGCGCACGCCTGGCCCATGCCGGCGATCGTGTCGCGAAACTGGCCCATGATCTCGGGGCGCTCGGGCGAGCCGAAGTTCAGGCAGTTGGTCGCCGCGACCGGCCGGGCACCGGCGCAGGCGACGTTGCGGGCGGCTTCGGCCACCACCAGCCGCGCGCCCTCGGCGGGGTCCAGCGCGCACCACCGGCCGTTGCCGTCGGTGCTCAGGGCCACGCCGCGCCCGTCGCCGCCGGGCAGGCGGATGACGGCGGCGTCCGCGCCGGGGCCGGCCACCGTCCCCGACCCGACGATCGCGTCGTACTGCTCGTAGACCCACGCCGCGCTGGCCACGTTGGGGCTTGCCAGCACGGCCAGCGCCACGGCGTGCAGGTCGGCCGGCGGATCCTCGCCGTCCACGTCGACGCCGGCGTGGGGGTGGACCCAGTCGGTCACCGGGCGGGTGTACACCGGGCCGTCGTCGGCCAGGGAGGCGGCGGGCGCGTCGTGCACGACCTCGCCGCGCCAGGTGAACACCAGCCGGTCGCCGTCGGTGACCTCGCCGATGGGGGTGGCGTCCACGCCCCAGCGCGCGCAGACGGCGAGCACCGCGGCCAGCTGGTCGGGCGACACCAGGGCGAGCATGCGCTCCTGGGACTCCGAGCAGAGGATCTCCCAGGGCTGCATGGACGGCTCGCGCAGCGGCACCCGGTCGAGGTCGACACGCATGCCCATCCCGGCCGCCGAGGCCATCTCGGCCGTCGAGCAGGCGATCCCCGCCGCGCCCATGTCCTGGATGCCCGACAGCAGGTCGGCCTCGTAGAGCTCCAGGCAGGACTCGACGAGCAGCTTGCCGGCGAAGGGGTCGCCGACCTGGACGTTCGGGCGCTTGGCGTCGGCCAGGCCGCCCGCGCCGAACTCCGCCGACGCCAGCACCGACGCCCCCCCGATGCCGTCGCGGCCGGTGCGCTGGCCGATCAGCACCGCGATGTCCCCGGGCGCCTCGGCGCGCGCCAGCTGGATGCGGTCGGCCGGCAGGACGCCCAGGCACAGCGCGTTGACCAGCGGGTTGCCGGCGTAGCACGGGTCAAAGGCCGTCTCGCCGCCGACGGTGGCCACGCCGATCGAGTTGCCGTAGTGCCCGACGCCGCGCACGACCCCGTCGACCACCCAGCGGGTCGTCGCGTCCGCGGGGTCGCCGAAGCGCAGCGCGTCGAGCAGGGCGATCGGCCGCGCGCCCATGGTCAGGATGTCGCGGATGATGCCGCCCACACCGGTGGCCGCGCCCTGGAAGGGCTCGACGAAGCTCGGGTGGTTGTGGCTCTCGATCTTGAACGTGACGGCCAGGCCACCGCCGACATCGACCACGCCGGCGTTCTCGCCGGGGCCGACGAGGATCTCCGGGCCCTGCGTCGGCAGGCCCCGCAGGTAGATGCGCGAGGACTTGTACGAGCAGTGCTCGGACCACATCACCGAGTACGTGCCGAGCTCCGCCGTGGACGGCTCCCGCCCGAGGGTGTCGGCGACGCGGTCGTACTCGTCGTCGGTCAGCCCGAGCTCCTTGGCGAGCAGGCGGGGGTCGGGCGCGGGGACCGGGACGGCGCTCACGCCGGGGCCGTGATGCGCGCCAGGGCGGCCCGGAGCAGCCGGGCCCCGTCGGTCGAGCCGAGCAGCGGGTCCACGGCGTGCTCGGGGTGGGGCATCAGCCCGGCGACGTTGCCCCCGGCGTTGGTGACCCCGGCGATGCCGGCCACGCTGCCGTTGGGGTTGGCCCCGTCGTCGACCGTGCCGTCGGCGTGGCAGTAGCGGGCGAGCACCTGACCGGCGGCGGCCAAGCCGTCGGGATCGGGGTGCACGTAGCGCCCCTCCCCGTGCTTGACCGGGATGTCGAGGATCGTGCCCGGCGCGATCCCCGCCGTCCACGCTCCGACCGCCTCCACGCGCACGTGCTGGCGGCGGTGCACGAAGCGCAGACCCACGTTGCGGGTCAGCGCGCCGGGCAGCAGGCCCGCTTCGCACAGGACCTGGAAGCCGTTGCAGACGCCGAGCACCGGCCCGCCCCGGCCGGCGAACCCGGCCACCGCACCCATCACCGGCGAGAAGCGCGCCAGCGCCCCGGTGCGCAGGTAGTCGCCGTAGGTGAACCCGCCCGGCAGCACGACCGCCTCGACCCCGGCGAGGTCGGCGTCGCCGTGCCACAGGCGCACCGGCTCGGCGCCGACCAGCTCCAGCGCGTAGGCGGCGTCGCGGTCGTCGCACGAGCCGGGGAAGGTCACCACGCCGATGCGCATGGCGGCCATCGTAGCGGCAGGGTCCGTCCACAGGCGCCGTGTGATCGCCCCACCGGGCGTATCCTGGGCCGACGGTCGACGCATGACCCCGCGGAGGCGACCATGTCCGAGGCACCGGCCACCCACGGCTACACCTACGACGACCTCGCCGGGTTCCCCGACGACGGCTACCGCCGGGAGATCATCGGCGGGGAGCTCATCGTGAATGCGGCGCCCGCGCCGGGGCACCAGGACGCGGTGCTCGAGCTGGGCGCAGGCCTGCTGGCGTGGACGAAGCGGAACGGCGGCAAGGTCTACGTCGCGCCGCTCGACGTGTACTTCGCCCACGACGACGTCGTCGAGCCTGACGTGGTCTTCCTGCGCCCCGAGCACGCCGAGCAGATCGGCGACCGCTACGTCCGCGACGCCCCGGACCTCGTGGTCGAGGTCTCCTCGCCGTCGACCCGGCGCCTGGAGCTCGTGCGCAAGCGCGACCTCTACGAGCGCTACGGCGTCCCCGAGTACTGGTACGTCGACCGGGACGCGGACCGGGTCGAGGTGTACCGGCTCGGCACGGACCGCCGGTACGCCACCCCCGCCCTGCTCGGGTCCGGCGAGCACCTCACGACGCCGGCCGCACCGGGCTTCCGGGTCGCGGTGGACGACGTGCTCGGGCTCGGGTGACCGCGAGCGAGTGGACGCCGCCACCTGCCACCGCGGGGCGGGTCCGCAGGAGGCGTGGGGCCGGGCGGTGCTCGAGCTGCCCGCGCCCGTTGACGCGATCCTGTCGACGGCGACGTTCCACTGGCTCCCCGACCACCCGCGGCTGGTCGCCCTGCGTCCTGCGTCCTGCGGCCGGGGGGACGGCTGGTGGCGCAGTGCGGGGGGCGAGGCAACCTCGACGCGGTCCTGGCCGTGGTGGACGAGGTCGCCGCCGACCCGGCGTTCGCCGGCGCCTTCGCCGGGCCGCCCCGTGCGGTTCGCCTCGGCCGAGGAGACCGCCGAGCTGCTGGACGCCGCAGGGTTCACCGACGTGCGCCCGGTCGCTCCCGCGGTGCCTGAGTGTGCATCGCCAGAGCGTGCGGGGACGGGGTTCTCCGGTGTGCCGGGTGTGGCGGGTCGCGCAGCGACCGCCATGGGATCCTGACCATGGCCCGTGCTGCCCGTGGTATGGCAGAGTATGCGGACCTGGTGCCCGAGCTCTGGAGTGGGGGGATCCATGAAGGCGTTGATTCTGCTGGCCGTGGGCGCCGCGGCCCTCGCGGGCGTCCTCGGCACGATCATCCGGTCCAGGAGGCGCAGCTCGGCCCGCGCCGCGGTGGTCGCGCCCGCCGCCTCCGCGCCGGCGCCGGCACCCGTCCCCGAGGAGCGGCCCGCACTGGCGGTGGCACCCGTGGAGCGCCCCGAGCCGGCGCCCGCCCCCGAGGAGCCGCCCGCCCGCGACCCCGCGCCGGCAGCGGCGTCGACGGTGGAGCCCGCGCCGGCGCCGGCCCCCGTGGAGCGCCCCGACGCCGCGCCCGACCGTCCGTCGGACGACCAGACCGAGGCGCTGCCCGCCCTCGGCGCGACCTTCGAGCAGTACGTGCACGCTGACGGTCCGGCGGCGGCGGAGCTCGAGGGCCGCCTCGTCCAGCGGGTGTGCGACCTGCTGGGGTGGCCCACCGGGCCGGGGATCGCGGGACTGCTGCAGGCCGTCTGCGCCGAGACCGCGGCGCGCGGTGCCGCCATCCCCGCCGGTGAAGCCGACACGTTCGACACGCAGGTGGCGAGCATCACCCACGAGGTCCTGCTCGGCGTGACGCCCGCGCAGAGCAAGTTCGTCGTGGAGACCCTCCGGCTCAACGACGGGCCCGGTGCGGACAACGCGGTCAAGCCGATCGTCGTGGACGCCGCGGCGTTGCTGCTCGACGCCTGGGCGACGTGGGACACCGCCAAGCCCGCCACCACCTGACCACCCCGACCCGACCACCGCCAGCCGGACCCGCGACGGCCAAGGAGGGCCCGTCACCGCTCCCAGTCGCGCTCCTCTTGCGTATACGGGTGGACGGTGGCGTCCACCCACACCCAGATCGTCTTCGACCGCGGGTAGAACCACGTCGGGAACCCCACCATCGCCAGGGCCGACAGCACGACCACCGTCACCCACGGCACATCGGGCCAGGTCAGGATCATGGACCCCAGGAGGATGACCGCGAACAGCAGCTGCGCCATGCCGAGGTTCACGATCATCGCCCCGACCCAGTAGCCCTCCTCGCGCTCGAAGGTGTAGCCGCAACCGGGGCAGTGGGCCGCCATCTGACCCCACGACGTGAAGATGCCCGACGCACCGCAGTGGGGGCAGCGCTTGCGCAGGGCCCGGACGAGCTTGGTCACCGGTAGCCGGCCGCTTGCAGGGCCGCGAGCGGGTCGTCGGCGTCCGTCACGTCTGCGGCGTCGTCGCACGCCCGGCTCGGCAGGCGGTCCTCGCCGGCGAAGAGCTGGTCGCAGACCGCGGCCTCCGCCTGCCGCGCGGCCAAGGCCGCCTCCGCCTGCTCGGGGTCCAGGTCGAGCAGCGTGGCGTCGTGGGCCACCAGCGGCGCGATCCACGCCGGGGGGCTCTGGGCGAACTTGCCGTTGACGAGGATGCGCCGCCCGTCGAGGTCCGCGGTCGAGTCGACCCCCGTCGCCTCGAACACGGCGAACCGCACGATCCCGCCGGCCTCGGCGAAGGCGCGCACCCGCTGCGTTGTCGCCCCGTCCAGGTCGGCGCCGCACAGGGCGTCGAGGCCGGCCGACAGGACGGCGAGGTCCGCGCGGTGCCCCGCGATGCGCACGCCGGCGAGCAGCGGGCACTCCTCGGCGTCCCAGGCGACGGGCTCGGCGTCGCCGACGGCGTACTCCCCGACGTCGTGGGTCAGCCCGGCCCCGGGCGGCGGGCGCCGCTCGGCCACGGGGACGTCGGGGGACCCCATCGTGACGAAGGCGGTGACGAACACCGCGATCGCGACGGGCACGCTCACCACGGCGAGCACCACGAACCAGCGGGGCAGCAGCTGCTCGGCCAGCTCGCCGACCGGCGCGTTGCGCCACGGGTCGGTGGGCGGGGCGGGACGGATCATGCGCCCAGACTAGATCCGCGTCCTCCGCCCGGCCTGCCGCCCGGCCCACCGCTAGCGTCGCGGTAGGACTCCACCAGCCGCAGGTACACGGAACTCGCGTTCCGCACTTCTCGATCAGCTTTCGGCCCCCCACCCTTTTCGCGCTGCCGTCATCTCCCTATTGGTCGGCCCGTGGGAGCCGAGCCTTTACCGGTTACGGCCGATCCGGTTGTCGCGCTGGTGGTCGCTCCGGTGGCCGATCCCGTTGCCGACCTGGCGGACGGCGGGTTCACGGGGCCCTCCGTCGTCGGCGGGTCAGTCGGTCCACACCCGCACCACCTCTTCGGCCAATGCCTCAGCGTCGAGGTCGTCGATGTTGCAGGCGACAGCCACGGCAAGGTTGTCGTCCGGTTGGATCTGCAGGTGGGCGCTGACCCCGACCCAGCCGCCCGAGTGGGAGAGCGCCGGTCGTCCGTTCACGTCGTCGTACAGGCTGATGCCGCCGGCGTAGCGGCTGCCGTCGTCGTCGGGGATCGGACCTGGGGTCAGCATCAACTCGCGCCACTCGGGGGATCCCACCCCGTGGGCGGTCGGGGCATCCAGGAACACCCGCGCCCACCGCAGCAGGTCCCCCACGGTCGTATGGGCCGCACCGTCACCGGTCTGTCGCCAGCGGCTGACCGCCGGCTCGAAGGTGCCGTCGCCCTCGTCGTAGTAGCCGACCGCCTCCCCCGGTGGCGTGCTGTCCTGGTCGTCGCGATATCGCGAGTCGAGCATGCCCAGCGGTGCGAACACCGCGTCAGCCGCGTGGTCGACCAGGGTC
This sequence comes from Egibacteraceae bacterium, assembly GCA_040905805.1. NCBI lineage: Bacteria > Bacillati > Actinomycetota > Nitriliruptoria > Egibacterales > Egibacteraceae > Egibacteraceae bacterium. The sequence goes on from JBBDQS010000166.1 coordinate 25,869, forward strand.
CGTCCGGTCACCGATTCGACGAGCTGGCCGAGCAGGAAGTAGTTGGTGTTGGAGTACTCGAACACGGTGCCGGGATCCCGGACAGCCACCCCCTCGAGCGCGGAAAGGGCATCGACGGCGGTGGTCACCTCCTCCGGCTCGGCGTCGAGCAGATCGACATAGTCGGGCAGCCCACTGGTGTGGTGGACCAGGTCGGCAACAGTCACCGTCCCGGGGGTGATGTCGAGGTCTGGCAGCCAATCGGTGAGGTCGTCGTCCAAGTCGAGATCGCCGTCGACGATCAGGCCCATGACGGCACCGGCGGTGATCTGCTTGGACACCGAGGCCACGTCGATGACGGTGTCGGCGGTGAACGGTGTGCCGGCCTGAAGATCGGCGGCACCGTGGGCGGTCTCGACGACCACGTGGCCCTCGAGGTACACCCCGACAGCGCATCCAGGCGTGGTCTCGTCGAAGTCGGCGAAGGCCGCGTCGGTGTCGGCTTGGCGGTCGGTGTCGGCCGACCCGTCGGTGCCGTCGCACCCGGCCGCTGCGAGGACGAGCAGCCCGACCAGCACACCGACCGCACACCGCATGACGGTCACGGTAGTGCATCGCTGAGGGTCAGGAGGCCGACGCCCGATGACGTCGCAGGAGCTTGTGGATCTCGCTGACGGCGGCGACCGACACGGCGCGGCGCCTAGCGCTCGGTGACGACCCCGGCGGCGACGTGCAGGGTGCGGGTGATGGGCACCGCGTCGAGCAGGCGGCGGTCGTGGGACACCAGCAGCAGCGTCCCGGTGAAGGCGGCCAAGGCGTCCTCGAGCTGCTCGATGGCCGGCAGGTCGAGGTGGTTGGTGGGCTCGTCGAGGACCAGGCAGTTGGCGTCGCGGGCGGTGAGCAGCGCGAGGCCCGCCCGGGTGCGCTCCCCGGGTGACAGCGATGCGGCGGGACGGGTGACGTGCGCCGCGCCGAGCCCGAACTTGGCCAGCAGCGTCCGGGCCTCGACCGGTTCCAGACCGGTCGCGGCGGCGAGGACGGCCACGATGGTCGGCTCGCCGGTGAGCTCGCGGCGGGCCTGGTCGAGCTCGCCGACGACCACCCCCCGGCCAAGCGTCGCGGTCCCCGCGGCGACGGGCAGCTGCCCGAGCAGCGTTCGGAGCAGGGTGGTCTTGCCGCCCCCGTTGGGGCCGGTGACGGCGATGCGGTCGGCCCACCGCAGGTCCAGGTCGACCGGGCCGAGCCGGAAGGCCCCCCGTGCCACGACCGCGCCCCGCAGGCTGGCCACCACGTCGCCCGACCGGGCGGCGGCGGGCAGCTCGATGCGCAGCTGCCACTCCTTGCGCGGCTCCTCGATGGCCTCCTCGTCGAGATGGCGCAGGCGGGTCTCCAGCGCGCGCACCCGCTGGGCGCCCTTGGTGGCGGCCTCCAGCTTGGCGCCCCGCGCCGCGTGGTCGTTGTCGGGGGCGCGGTGCTTGGCGCGAAACGCCCCCCGCACGGACTGCTCCCGTGCCGCCTGGGCGCGGTGGGCCAGGGCCGTGCGCTGCTCGGCGGAGCGCTCATAGGCGTCGCGGCGGTGGCGGCGAAGGAGCTCGCGCTCCTGGCGGTAGGCCTCGTAGCCGCCGGCGAAGGCGTGCGCGGTGCGGTTGGCCGGGTCGAGCTCCAGCACGTCGGTGACCGTGCGGGACAGGAACTCCCGGTCGTGGCTGATCACCACGAGCGCACCGCGCACGTCACCCACGAAACGCTCGAGGCGCTCGAGCCCGTCGAGGTCCAGGTCGTTGGTCGGCTCGTCGAGCAGCAGCACGTCGAAGCGGGCCAGCAGGATCGCGGCGAGCTGGCCCCGGGCCATCTGCCCGCCCGACAGCGCGGTCGTCTCCTGGGCGAGCGCCGCGTCGCCGAGTCCGAGGTCGGCCACCACCGCGGCCGCCCGGGCGTCGAGGTCCGCGCCGCCGAGGTCGAGCCAGCGGGCGAGCGCCTGGTCGTAGCGCTCGGCTTCGGGCTCGCCCCCGCCGTCGAGGGCGTGCGCGGCGGCCTGCAGCGCGGCGTCGGCGGCGGCGGTGCCGGTGCGCCGGCCGAGGTAGGCCAGCAGCGTCTCGCCGGGACGGCGGTCGGCCTCCTGCGGCAGGAGCCCGACGGTGCCCACGGCCTGGACGGTGCCCTGCTCGGGGGTGAGTGCGCCCGCGAGGACCCGCAGCAGGGTCGACTTGCCCGCCCCGTTCGGTCCCACGAGACCGAGGCGGGTGCCCGCCCCGACGGTGACATCGATGTCGTGGAGCACCGCCTGCCCCCCGAACGCGACCTGCACGCCGCGCGCCACGATCCCGACCATGACGCCACGCTACTCGCCGCGTGGCGGATCAGGACCATCTGGAGGCCCTGATCCGCCACACGCTCCGCACTGGCCCTGGCGGCGCTGGTGCGGCCTACCGCTTGACCAGCGCGAACGGCAGCACTGTGCCCGCGCCGGCCTCGCGCAGCAGCGCACCCACCACCGTCAGGGTCCATCCGCTGGCCACGGCGTCGTCCACCACCAGCACCGGCCCGGTCGGCAGGCCGCCGGCTGGCACGGTGACCGTCCACGCGGCCAGCGCGTTGGCCGCCTGGTGGCCCGAGTTGGACCGCGTGGCCTGGGGCGGGGTGTCGGCGATGCGCGCCAGGGTGGCGACCAGCTCCAGGTGGCCGAGGGCCGCCAGCCGCTCGGCGACGGCCGGGGCCGCGTGGGGGCGCCGGCGCGAGGGCACCCACGTCACCCACGTCGGTCGCTGCGCCCACGGCCACGCCGCCAGCACCCTGGCGGCGGCGGCCACCGTGTCGTCCAGGGCGGCGCGCCACGCCGGGTCGCTCCGGTCGGCGTCGTCGGCCAGCGCCACGTCGAGCGTCTCCGCCCACACGTCGTCGCCCGTCCAGGCCAGCGCCCGCCCCTCCGCGCAGGCGGCCGTGCCGAGGTTGCCCGTGCGCCCGGGCAGGCCCGCCGGCCAGCGCCGGCGTGCGGCGATGGGGATCTGCTGGTCGCGCAGGACCGTGCGGGCGGTGGCCACGAGGTCGGGGTCGGGATCGTGGGCCGGGGTCGTCCCGGTGCAGTTCGCGCAGCGGCCGCACGCCTGCGGGCCGGCGTCGTCGAGGGCGTCACGCAGGTAGGCCATCAGGCAGGCTTCGGTGCGCTGGTAGTCGCGCATCAGCTGCTGCTCGACGCGTCGCGCCTCGGCCACACGGTCCATGCGGGTGCGGTCGGGGGTCCACGGCCGGCCGGTGGCCTCCCACCCGCCGCGGACCTTGCGCACCGCCCCGTCCACGTCGAGGATCTTGAGCATCCCCTCCAGCCGGCTGCGCGACAGGTTGACGTGGCGCTCCAACGCGGCGGTCGAACGTGGCCCGCCGGCGCCCGCCAGATGCTCGAGGGTCTCGGTGACCACGCCCGCGGGCGGCATGGCGGTGGCGGCGAAGTACGCCCAGATCGCCTCGTCGGCGTGGCCGGGCAGCAGCACGACCTGCGCGTGGTCGAGCCGGCGGCCGGCCCGCCCCACCGCCTGGTAGTAGCCGATCGGCGAGTCGGGGCTGCCGTAGTGGACCACGAACGCCAGGTCCGGCTTGTCGTAGCCCATCGACAGCGCGGTGGTGGCCACGACCGCCTTGACCCGGTTGGCCTTCAGGTCCGCCTCGATGCGCTGGCGGTCCTCGGGCGGGGTCTTGCCGCTGTAGGCGACCGCGTCGAGGCCCGAGCGCGCCAGCCAGGTGGCCACACGCTCGGTGTCCGCCACGGTCAGGCAGTACACGATGCCCGAGCCCGCCACGCCGGGCAGCCACTCGGCGAGCCAGGCCAGCCGGTGCGCCGAGGTCGGCTGGTGCACGACCGACAGGTGCAGGCTGGCCCGGTCCAGGTCACCCCGCAGGGTCACCACGTCCGTGCCGAGCTGCGCCGCGACGTCCACGCCGACCCGCTCGTTGGCGGTGGCGGTGGTGGCCAGCACCGGGACACCAGGGTCCAGCCCCGCGAGGACGCCGGCGATGCGGCGGTAGTCGGGGCGGAAGTCGTGGCCCCACTCGGAGATGCAATGCGCCTCGTCGATCACCAGCAGCCCGACGCTGCGGGTCAGCGCCGGCAGCACCTCGTCGCGGAAGGTCGGGTTGTTCAGCCGCTCGGGGCTGACCAGCAGCAGGTCGACCTCGTCGTCGAGCATCCGCGCCGTGATGTCGGCCCACTCGTCGAGGTTGGCCGAGTTGATGCTCGCCGCCCGCACCCCGGCGGACGCGGCGGCGTCGATCTGGTCGCGCATCAGCGCCAGCAGCGGGGAGACCAGCAGCGTGGGCCCGGCGCCGGCCTCGCGCAGCAGGCGGGTGGCGATGAAGTACACCGCGGACTTGCCCCATCCGGTGCGCTGGACCACCAGGGCTCGCCGGCGCTGGGTCACCAGCGTGTCGATGGCCGCCGCCTGGTCGGGGCGCAGCCGGGCGTCGGGGCCGGCCAGGGCGGTCAGGATCTCCTGCGCGGCCTGCGCCGTGGGCGTGGCGGGGACGGACTGGGCTGGCATGGCCTCACGGTCTACCACGGCCCCGGCCGGCCGCGACGTGCCGCCCTCGCCCGGCGTGCTCAGCGGGCGAGGCGCTTGGGCCGCCCGGCCCAGGCCTTCTCGATGGTGCGTGCGGAGGGCAGCCGCACCTTCGTGGCCAACCGCAGGTGCTCCAGGGTGCGGATCACCCGCCAGGACGGGTCGAGCTGGCCGCGCAGCAGCCCGTGGCGCGCCGAGGTCGGGAAGGCGTGGTGGTTGTTGTGCCAGGACTCGCCGAAGGACAGCAGCGACAGCGGCCAGTTGTTCGTCGACTCGTCACGGCTGTCGAACGGCTGCGCGCCGAAGAAGTGACAGATCGAGTTGATGCTCCACGTCACGTGGTGGAGCAGGGCGATCCGCACGAGGCTGCCCCACACGAACGCGGTGCCCGCCGCACCCAGGCTGCCGGTGACGGCGAACGCGATCAGCGGGGGGGCGAGCAGGGTCACGACGAGGAAGAGGGGGAACAGGCGGCTGATCGCGACGATCATGGGCTCGCGCTCGAGGTCGGGCGCCCACCGGGCGGTGATGGTCGTGGGCGGCCGGAACAGCCAGCCCATGTGGGCGTGCCACAGGCCGCGCCAGACGCCGCGCAGGCCGGGCTCCTCCACGAGGTGGGGCGAGTGCGGGTCGCCGTACTCGTCGGCGTAGGCGTGGTGGCGGCGGTGGGTCGCGACCCAGTCGATCACCGACTTCTGCACCGACAGCGACCCGGCCACGGCGAGGATGCCCCGCAGCACCTTCGGGACCTCGAAGCTGCGGTGGGTGAACAGCCGGTGGTAGCCGACGGTCACGCCCAGGATCGTGACGACGTAGAACCCCAGGAACAGCCCGAAGTCCAGGCGGCTGATGCCGTCGCCCCACAGCAGGACCATCGCGGCGACGACCCCGGCCAACGGCAGGACCGTCAGCACGACGGCGGCGCGACGCTGGAAGCGGATCTCTGCGACGCTGACCTCCCGCACCCCGCGGATGGCCGGCGGGCCCTCCTGCGCCAGGGCGGTCTCCATGATGGCGTCGGCATCGGGAGGCAGGACAGCGTCGAGCTCGGCGGCGTGGCGCACAGGGCATCTCCTGGCTCGCACGCCTGCGGCGGTCTCACCGGCGAACGAGAGTCTCGTGCTGCCAGGGTAGGCGCGTTGGAAGTCCGGTGCCATCGGCCACGACGTCGCCCCAGGTGTGGAGCACCGCGGTGGCCGGGCCCCGGCCGAAGTGGGCAGGCGGCCCGCCAGGGGCCGCCCCCGACGCCGCCGCCACGCCGAGGCCGGGCGGTGATCGTGGTCTGCGGGTGGATGCTCGCTACGATCCCCCGACGTCCGGCCCGGACGACGCGCGAGGAGCCACGATGGACAGTCCGGCAGCAGGGCGGGACCCGGGGGCGACCTGGGCCGCCTTCGCCGCCGCGGCCCCGGAGCTGGCGACGCAGGTCCGCGAGCGCTTCGCCGCGAACCTCCACCACGTCATCGGCACGGTGCGCCGTGACGGGGCGCCGCGACTCAGCGGCACCGAGGTCCAGATCGACGAGCAGGCCGTCGTCCTCGGGATGATGGGTGGCTCGCGCAAGCTCGCCGACGTGCGGCGCGACCCGCGGGTGGAGATCCACAGCGCTCCGGTGGAGGACGACCTCGCACACGGCGACGCCAAGCTGGCCGGACGTCTCGTCGAGCAGGAGCGCGACCTACCGGAGCACCCGGGCGCGGGGTTCTTCGAGCTGCTGCTGGACCTGGTCGCCGTCGTGCGGGTCGACGGGGACGAGCTCCTGTTCACCACGTGGCGGCCCGGACATGCGGTGCGCGAGACCCGGCGCCGGTAGGGGACACGAGGTGGACGGGTGAAGTTCGTCGCGGCCATGCTGTCGATGCTGGCCGCGCCCCTGACGGGGGGCAGCGGGCGGGCCATGCTGCGCCTGGGCGGGATCTTCGCCGGCGCGGTGGTGCTCTTCAGCGCCGGGTTCCACGTGCTCATGGCGCTGGAGGGCCGCGAGTTCACCTGGGTGGCCAGCGTCTACTGGACGCTCGTGACGATGACGACGCTCGGCTTCGGCGACATCGTCTTCGCGTCCGACCTCGGCCGGATGTACTCGGTGGTCGTGCTGCTGACCGGCGCGCTGCTCCTGCTGGTCCTGCTGCCGTTCACCTTCGTCCAGCTGGTCTACCTGCCCTGGCGGGCCGCCGTGCGTGCGGCGCGCACGCCCCGGGCGCTGCCCGAGGACACCGCCGGCCACATCCTGCTGACGGGCCGGGGGCCGATGGAGGAGGCGCTCATCCACCGGGCCACCGTCGCCCGCGTCCCCTACTTCGTGATCGTCGAGGACATCGACGAGGCGGCGACCCTGTACGACCAGGGCTACCCGGTCATGGTCGGCGACCTCGACGACCCGGCCACCTACCGCGCCGCCCGCGCCGAGTCGGCCGTGATGGTCCTCACCGCCGCCAGCGACCAGACCAACACCAACGTGGCCTTCACCGTGCGCGAGGTGACCGCCGCGGGCGTGCTGGTGGCGACAGCGAGCTCGCCCGACTCCGTCGACGTCCTGCACCTCGCCGGCGCCGACTGCGTCATCGAGCTCGGCGACATGCTGGGCCGGGCCTTGGCCCGTCGGATCCTCGCGCCCACCGCCCGCAGCAGCGCCATCTCCACGGTCGAGGACATCGTCATCGCCGAGACCTCCGCCGCCGGCACCGCCCTGGTCGGCCGCACGCTGGGCGACCTCGACCTGCAGCGCCGCTTCGGCGTGTCGGTCGTGGGGCTGTGGGACCGCGGGTCCCTGCAGCCGGCCACCCCAGAGCTGCGCATCGCGGAGACCTCGATCCTGCTGCTCGCCGCGGCCGAGGAGCGCCTGCAGGCCTACGACGCGGCGTTCGCCCGATCCGAGGACCCCGAGGCGGGTCCGGGCGAGGCGGGGGTGGTGATCCTCGGCGGGGGACGGGTCGGGCGGGCGGTGGCGCGGACCCTGGCGGCCGAGGGGATCGAGCACCGCATCGTCGAGCGCCACGAGCAGCGCGTGCGCCACCTCGACGGGGTCGTGATCGGCGACGCCGCCGACCTCGACGTCCTGCGCCAGGCGGGCATCGGGGAGGCGTCCGCGGTGGTGGTCACCACCCACGACGACGACATGAACATCTACCTCACGTTGTACTGCCGGCGGCTGCGCGCCAAGGCGATGATCCTCGGGCGGGTCGCGCTGGAGCGCAACGTGACGACCATGCACCGGGCGGGCGCCGACTTCGTCCTGTCCTACGCGTCGATGGGCGCCACGGAGGCGTGGAACGCCATCCGTGACGCGTCGACCGTGCTCCTCGCGGAGGGTCTGGTCGTGTTCCGCGTGGCGGTGCCCCCCGAGCTCGCCGGGCGGCCGCTGCCGGCGGCCGACATCCCGGGCGCCACCGGGTGCAGCATCGTCGGCATCGTCCGCGGGGGCACGGGCACCACCGCCTTCGACCCGGCCGCGCCGCTGCCCGCCGACGGCGAGCTCCTGCTCGTCGGCGACGAACACGCCGAGGAGCGGTTCCTCGAGCGCTACCGGCGTCGGCGGTCAGGTCCGCCCAGCTGGCTGCGCGGCGTTTTTGCGGTCTTGTCAACGATCCGTGGGTCACCGTGAGCCTTTCGTGGTCGTGGGGGCACACGCCGGCGGCGCGCCCGGCCCGCAGCGTGCGCCCCGTGCAGCGCTGCGCCCGCCGGACACCGTGTCGAGTGGACACTTTTCGGGTTCGAGACGCCGTTATATCCGATATATCCGGGTGCTCAACCGGAGAAGTGTCCACTGCACACCGGGGACGGCGCCGCCCCACCCAGGCGCCTCACCGTGGCCTTGCAGTCCCCATGCCGAGGTGACCCACCTGGTGTCCGGCCGCGCCTTCGCCGACGCGCTGACGGCTTCCTACGGCGCCGGACGGGAAGGTGGGCCGGCCCTGGTGGCGGGCCGCGGCCGACGACGTCGGCACGGTCACCTTTTCGGCGCTGGAGGATTTCGACGTGCAGGAGGTCCGCCTGGTCGGCGGTGACGCGACGCTCGACCCTAGGATGGGCCCGCCGTGGCGGTCCGGTCGCCGCGGGTGGCAGCATCGGACGCAAGCCATGACCACGCGCGTGGACCGCCGGCAGGTGCTGGCCTACCGCGCCCACGTCCAGGGCCTGCACCGCGACGCTGCCCACGACGTGGTCGGTGCGGGGCGCCCCCCACGTCCACCGCGCCGGCGAGCTCGTCGCCCTGTCGCGGGCGCTGTGGCCCTGGAGCGACGACGACGCCCTGGCCCGGCTCGACACCTCCGCCGGCAACGTGCGCCGGTCGGGCATGCCCGCCCGGGAGGCGCTGCGGTTCGTCGCCGGGGCCATCGCCGACATCGTCACCAAGCCGATGGCCAAGGGCGACGTCAGCGGCGCCCTGACCCCCCGGGTGCCCGCGGAGATGACCGTGGACTGCCGGCGCTGCGAGGCGACCCACATCGTCGAGATCCTGTTCCGCTGCGCCGTGCTCCCGGCCGGCATCACCTGCGCCCGACCACGAGGTGGACGTCGACGGCCGACAGGCGTGGATCCCCGAGGCCGGCCACGCGGCCCTGGCCGCACCACCCGACCCGCCGGCGGTCCGGCTGCTGCCACCGTCCGACCCGTTCCTGCAGGCCCGCGACCGCGAGCTGCTCGCCCCCGACCCCGCCCACCGCAAGGTGCTGTGGCCGATCCTCGGGCGGCCCGGTGCGCTGCTCGTCGAGGGTGACGTCGCCGGCACGTGGCGGGCCCGCAAGAAGGGCCGGCGCATCGCGCTGACCGTGGCGCCCTTCGGTCGCCTGCCCACCGCCGCCCGCGGGGGCCTCGACGAGGAGGCCGCGCTGCTCGCCGCGGCCCGGGGGGCCACCGGCGCCACGGTGACCGTGGACTGAGACGTGAATCGCCGGAGCTTGCGGAGGCGATGCTCTGCTGTGCCGGGTGTGGCGGTCGCCAGGCGA
>JBBDQS010000166.1:35353-48905 GCA_040905805.1 Egibacteraceae bacterium
GCAGCGACCGCCCTGAGGATACTGAGACGTGAGTCGTCAGGCCTCGACGCGGAAGGTGAACTCCTCGATGACCGGGTTGGCGAGCAGGCGGTGGGCCATGTCGCCGACGCGCTCGTCGAGGTCGTCGCCGTCGGCCAGGTCCACCACGATGTGCTTGCCCACACGCACCGCGCGGACGTCGGTGACCCCCAGCGAGGGCAGCGCGCGCTCGATCGCCTGGCCCTGCGGGTCGAGGATCTCGTCCTTCAGCATCACGGCGATGTGCACGCGGGCCATGGCTAGCCCACCCACCGGTCGAAGGGTCGGCCGGTGAGCCGCTCGTAGACCTCGACGTAGCGGCCGCGGGTGCGGGCGACGACCTCGTCGGGCAGCTCCGGGCCGGGCGGGGTCTTGTCCCAGTCGACCGTCTCGAGCCAGTCGCGGACGATCTGCTTGTCGTAGGAGGCCTGCCCGCGGCCGGGCTCGTAGTCGTCGGCGGGCCAGAAGCGGCTGGAGTCGGGGGTCAGGACCTCGTCGCACAGGATGAGCTCGCCGTCGACGTAGCCGAACTCGAACTTGGTGTCGGCCAGCAGCACCCCGCAGGCCTCGGCGTGCTCGTGCGCCGCGCTGTACAGCGACAGGGTCAGGTCACGCAGGCGCGCGGCGGTGTCGGCACCCACGATCTCGGCGGCCTGCTCGAAGGTGATGTTCTCGTCGTGGCCGTCGGTGGCCTTGGTCGCCGGCGTGAAGATCGGCTCCGGCAGCCGGTCGGACTGGCGCAACCCCTGGGGGAGCGGGATGCCGCAGACGCGCCCGCCGGCCTGGTACTCCTTCCAGCCCGAGCCGGCGAGGTAGCCGCGCGCGACGCACTCCACGGGCAGCATGTCCGCGCGCCGGCACAGCATCGCCCGGCCGGTGAGCGCGTCGGCGTGGGGCCCCAGCACATCGGGGAACGCCGCCGGGTCGGTGGTCACCAGGTGGTTGGGCACGATGTCGGCCAGGTGGTCCAGCCAGAAGACCGTGATCCCGGTCAGCACCTTGCCCTTGTCGGGGATGGCCGTGGGCAGCACGACGTCGAAGGCGCTGATGCGGTCGGTCGCGACGAGCAGCAGGTCGCCATCCACGGCGTAGAGTTCACGGACCTTGCCGGAGCCGACGCGTTCGATCCCGGTGAGAGCGGAGAGGTCGTCCATGCCCGGCAGGTTACCGGATCGGCCCGGGGTCCCCGCCCCGGTTGCCCCGGCGGGTGTCGCGCGCCGCCAGCCCGCCCTCGTCCCCGGGCCGACCGCCAGCCCCGCCCCGGCGGCCCGCGAACGGTCCGCGTCCCCGGCGGTGCAGGGCCGCTCCGGTGGTGCGCACCGCCTGGGACAGGGTGGTCTCACCGCGGCGGGCCTCGAGCTGCTCGCCGAGACGGTCCAGTGCCCACGCGGCGACCGGCACCCCGACCGCGACGATCAGCCACCGGCGGAACTGCCGCGACGCGAATGCCCACATCGGTCTGCTCCTCCCTGGCGGCCGCGGGCGCGACCGGCCCGGATACACCCTCCCCCGGTGCGGGTAGGCACATGCCCATGAGCGACGAGGCGCCGGGCGGGGGCGGGTCGCGGGGGCGCACCACCGGTGACAGCCGCCGCCGCTGTGGGCATTGAAGGGCCAGCACTCGACGCAGGCGCTGGCCGACGCCGAGGCGGCGCTGTCCTTCGCGCAGGGTGTGTGGCAGCGGATCGTGGCCGCACACGAGGAGTCGGCCACGGAGGGGGTGGACGAGTGAGGGCCGAGGCTGTGCTCGAGCGCCGACGGGCCGAGCAGGAGCGGCTGCTGGCGAAGGCTCGGTCGTTCGTCGCGGCCGTTGCGGAACGCGTGCAGGTCCGGGCTGTGGTGGTGTTCGGCTCGGTCGCCCGCGGCGACTTCAACGAATCCAGTGACGTGGACGTCCTCGTCATCGCCGAGGGCCTGGCACGCGGGTACTGGGAGCGACTGGAGGCGATGGGAGACCCGCCCCCTGGGGTCGAGCCGATCGTGTGGACGCCGCAGGAGTGGCGTCACCAGCGCGACCGCGGAAACCCGATCGCGCTGGAGGCCGCCCGGGATGGGGTGTGGCTCGTCGCCGACGCGAACCTGAGCGGCCGCTGATGGCAACCTCGCCGGTACACCATCCCCGTGACCGGGTACGCACAGGCCCATGAGCGACCAGGTGCGCGTGCGGGTGCTCGCCGAAGGGCAGGTGCAGGGGGTGTTCTTCCGCGACTCGACCCGCCGGGAGGCCCAGCGCCTCGGCCTGACCGGCTGGGTGACCAACCGGCCCGACGGCCGGGTCGAGGCCGAGTTCCAGGGGCCCCGCGACGCCGTGGACCAGGCGGTGGCCTTCTGCCGGCAGGGTCCCGGCGAGGCGTCCGTGGAGGCCATCGACGTCGAGGACGTCGAGCGCGTCGACGACGAGTCCGGTTTCGTGATCGTGTGAGGCTCTCGAGCCCCGACAAGGTCCTCTGGCCCGAGGCCGGCGTCACCAAACGCGACCTGCACGACTACTACACGGCGGTGGCCGACCGGCTGCTGCCGCAGCTGGCGGGCCGGCCCCTGACCCTCAAGCGCCACAACGCCGGGGTGCACGCCGAGGGCTTCCTGCAGAAGAACCTGCCGGACTTTGCACCCGCCTCCATCGGGCGCTACCGGGTGTGGACCGAGACCTCCCAGCGGGAGGTCGCCTACGCGCTGGCCGACGATGTCACCGACCTGCAGTGGTTCGCCCAGCAGAACGCCGTCGAGCTCCATCCCTGGTTCTCCCGCGTGGACCGGCCCGACCGGGCCGACGTGCTGGCGTTCGACCTCGATCCCGGCGACGGCGGGCCAACGGTGACCCGGGCCGCCTGGTGGCTGCGGGCCGTGCTCGACGAGCTCGACCTGCCGAGCCTGGTCAAGACCAGCGGCAAACGCGGCCTGCACCTGTACGTCCCCGTGCAGCGGCGCTACACCTTCGGCGAGCTGCGGGGCTTCGGGCTGGCCGTCTCCCGGGCGTGCGCCGACCGCCACTCCGACGAGCTCACCGTCGAGATGCGCAAGGCCGACCGCGGCGAGCGCCTGTTGCTCGACTGGTCGCGGGCCGGGCCGGCCCAGACGCTGGCGGCCGCGTGGAGCCCCCGTGCCCACCCGGGCGCCACGGTGTCCATGCCCCTGGCGTGGGAGGAGGTCGACGAGGGCCTCGACCCGACGGCGTTCACGATCGCCACCGCCCTGCAGCGCCCCGACCACTGGGCCGCCCCGCCGCCGCCCCAGCGCATCGAGCGGGCGCGCGCCGCCCTCGCCGAGGCCGGCTACCCGGCGGCCGACCGCAGTCCCCGGGCCCGGACCACGCCCGACGCGCCCGCCGGGGAGCGGTAGGCTCGCCCGCGCACGCACCGCACCGGACCCGCGAGACCCAGGAGGCAGCACATGGCGGACCCCGTCGTCGGCATCGTGATGGGCAGCGACTCTGACCTGTCGGTCATGCGCCAGACGGTCGAGGCGCTCGAGGAGTTCGCGCTGCCCTGCGAGGTACGGGTGCTGTCGGCCCACCGCACCCCCGACGAGACCCTGGCGTGGTCACGGGGCGCCGCCGACCGTGGCCTGCAGGTGCTGATCGCGGGGGCCGGCATGGCCGCGCACCTGCCCGGGGTGATCGCCGCCGTGACGAGCCTGCCGGTGATCGGCGTGCCGATCTCGGGCCGCAACCTCGACGGGTTGGACTCGCTGCTCGCGATCGCGCAGATGCCGCCGGGGGTTCCGGTCGCCACCGTGGCCGTCGACGGCGCCCGCAACGCCGGGATCCTGGCGGCACGCATCCTCGGCGCCACCGACGAGGAGATCCGCGGACGGGTCGACGCCTTCCGCGAGCGCCTGGCGGATAAGGTCCGCGAACGCGACGTCGCCGTGCGGGGCGAGTTCGACCCCCAGGAGTCCCGCGGCTTCGGTTTCGGGTAGCGGCACGATGCGGATCAGGGTCGCCAGGCGGCCTGGTCCCCACCGCCTCCGGCCTATCCGGTTCGGTGCCGCCATGCCGTTACCGGCGTTGTGCCTCAACAGCTCAGCTCAAGCTGGACGCCGCGGAATCTGCTTCGTGGGCGGGGTGGTGCGAGGTCTTTCGCACCGTGGGGGTGCGCCAGACCCCTCGGCGGGTGCAGGGCCCGCCGGCCAGCGACACCGCCACCGCGAGCTGGCGTTCGGCTTCGGTCCCGGAGGGCTCCCTCCGAGACCAGACGGGAAGTCGCCGCTACTCGGGGTCGGGGTCGCCGAGGCGGCGGGCGGTCCAGATCCCGACGCCGGCGAGGGCTCCGGCGGTCAGCCCCGCAGCGGCGCGCAGGACGGGGTAGAACGCCCCGTCACGGCTGAACGCGTAGACGTCGCCGGCGTCGGCGAGGGCGCTGGCCTCGACCCATCCCCGCAGGGACGGGGAGGCCTTGCGGGCAGCCATCACGGTGCCGAGGCCGAGCGCGACGTCCCGCACGCCGGCCATCCGCCATGCGGTCAGGGCGTCTGGAGCGGCGTCCTCGGCGCGCAGGAAACGGCGGGTGGCGGCTCGGGGCGCGAGCAGCACGACGACGCCGATGGCGATGCGCACCTGGCCGATGAGGCGAGCGACCACCGACGGCTCCTCGTCGGCCAGGGACTGGGTCAGCGCGGGCAGGCGGGTGCGGAGGTGCAGGCTCACAGGTTCTCCAAGCGCTTGCGGACGGTGTCGTGGCGGTGGAGGAAGCCCTCGGGCGAGAACGCCCCCTCGGGCAGCTCGTAGCCCTGCTCGGCCAGTGTCTCACGGAAGGGCCTGCCGGTCTCCCACGTGCGCATCGCCGCGGCCTGGACGGTGGCGTAGGCGTCGTCGCGGGACAGACCGGTGTCCACCAGGGCGAGCAGCACCTGCGACGAGTAGACGAGCCCGCCGGTGGCCTCGAGGTTGGCGCGCATCCGGTCGGGGAACACGCGCAGGCCCTCGACCAGTCGCGTGGCCAGGTGCAGCTGGTAGTCGGTGGCGATCAGGGCGTCGGGCAGGATCACCCGCTCCGCCGATGAGTGGCTGATGTCGCGCTCGTGCCACAGCGCCACGTTCTCCAGCGCGGTCACCGCGTGGCCGCGGACGACGCGGGCGAGGCCGCAGATGCGCTCGGCCGTGATGGGGTTGCGCTTGTGGGGCATCGCCGAGGACCCCTTCTGGCCCTTGCCGAACGCCTCCTCGACCTCGCGGACCTCGGTGCGCTGCAGGTGGCGGACCTCCAGGCCGATCTGCTCCACGGATGCGGCCAGGACGGCCAGGGCGCAGACCAGCTCGGCGTGGCGGTCGCGGGCGACGACCTGGGTGGCCACGGGCTCGACACCGAGGCCGAGGCGCTCGCAGACGTAGGCCTCGACGGACGGGTCGATGTTGGAGTAGGTGCCCACGGCGCCCGAGATGGACCCGACGGCGACGGCGGTGCGCGCCGCCCGCAGCCGCGTCCGCCCGCGGTCCACGGCGAAGGCGAACTGGGCGAGCTTGTGCCCGAACGTCGTCGGCTCGGCGTGCACGCCGTGGGTGCGCCCGACGCAGACGGTCTCCCAGTGCTCCAGCGCCCGCCCCTTGCAGACGGCCACCAGCCGGTCGGCCTTGGCCAGCACCAGGTCGCAGGCACGCGCCAGCGTCGCGCCGAGCGCCGTGTCGAGCAGGTCCGACGACGTCATGCCGTAGTGCACCCAGCGGCTCGCGTCACCGTCGATGGTCTCGGCGAACGCGGAGAGGAAGGCGATGACGTCGTGGTTGGTCTCGGCCTCGATCTCCCGCACGCGCTCGGGGCTCGGCGATCGGCCGCGCCGGATCACTGCCAGGTCGGCGGCGGGGACTACGCCGAGCTCGGTGTGCGCCTCGCAGGCGAGCACCTCCACCTCGACCCAGGTGGCGAGCTTCGCCTCATCGGTGAACAGGGCGCCCATCTCGGGCAGCGTGTAGCGCGGGATCATGGGTGCAGCGTAGCGGGCCCCGTCGGGTGGCCTAGACCCGCCGGCGCAACGCGAACAACGCCGCGGCGAAGACCACGACACCCACCAGCGCCGCCATCGGCGGCCGCGGCCGTGGGTCTGCCGACATGACGTCCAGGGTCCCCGGGCCCGCGGCACTGGCCTGGTCGGGCACGGCCCCCCCCGCGGGGGGGGCCGCCCGGGCGCTGCCGTCGCTCTCGCGGGGCGCCGCCCGGGCGCCGCGGTCGCGCTCACGGGGCGCCACCTGGGGGGCCGGCACGTCGTCGTAGGCGATCATGTCGTCGAGCGCTTGCCCGCTGCGGGACTGCAACCGTGGCAGCGACGAGGACAATCGGGGCGTGGCCGGCTCGCCCGGTGCCGACTGCCCCGCGGACGCGACGTCATCGGCGCCTGGTGCCGCAGCATCGGCGGACGTGTCGCCGGCCGCCGCGCCCGGCGCGGGATCGTCGGACTCGCCGGACTCGCCGGAGGAGGGGTCGCCGGCGGACGCCCGGTCGGTCGGGGCGGGGCCCGCACCCGGCTGCGGCGTGGCCTGCGGTGACGGCTGCGGCGTGGCCTGCGGTGACGGCTGCGCGGTGACCTGCGGCTCGGGGGTGGGCTCCGGTTCCGGTTCCGGTTCCGGTTCCGGTTCCGGTTCCGGTTCGGGTTCTGGTTCGGGGACGACGACGGACACCGCCGGGGAGGTGGCGCGGCGTCGGGTTCCCGGCTCGGCGCCGGGGCGGGTGACCACGACGCGGTAGGAGTAGGTCCCCGGTGGGCGGTCGGGGTCGCGCAGGGTGATGTCCGCCCGGGACTCGCGGGCCGCAATGTGCGCGAAGTGCTCGCCGTCGGTGCTGCGCTGCACCTCGTAGCGGCCCTCCGGTGCCAGGGGCACGGGCACCCAGGCCACCTCGACCGTGTCGCCCTCCGCTGCGGCGCTCACCCTGGTGGGCAGGGGGTCGAGGTCGAGGACGACCGTGTGGCCGGTCCACGCGTCCTCGTCGCCGGCCCGTGCCTGGACCCGGGCCGGGCCGTTGGCGACCGCGGCCAGCCGCCGGGCCGACAGGCCCACCCGGTACGCGCCGGTGTCGGACGGCTCGGTCTGGCGCGCCTCGACGAGGGTCGTGTCGTCGCGCACCAGGCGTGCGGTCACGCCTTCGACCGGCGTGTCGGCGCGCACCACGACGGTCGGGGCGGCTCGCACCACGGCGTCCGCCTCCGGTGCCGTCACCCGGAGGGCGGGCTGCGCCGTCGCCGCGGCGGCCTGGCCGGCCGCGGGCAGCGCCCCGCCGGCCACCATGACCACGCCCACCAGCGCACCCACGACGGTGCGGGCACTGCGGGAGCGGGCACGCATGCGAAGTCCCAGCGGGAGGCGGTCAGCGGTCTGTGCCTAGGCTGCCCTATCCAGCCGGGTCCGGCACGACCCGCACCCCGGCGTGCCTGGCCGAGCGGACAGGTGCAGGGTGCATCCAGCGGAGGATCGCCTCCGCGAGCTCCGGCGATCCACGGGTCAGGATCCCATGGCGGTCGCTGCGCGACCGCCTCGCGCGGCACAGCGGAGGATCGCCTCCGCGAGCTCCGGCGATCCACGGGTCAGGATCCCATGGCGGTCGCTGCGCGACCGCCTCGCGCGGCACAGCGGAGGATCGCCTCCGCGAGCTCCGGCGATCCACGGGTCAGGCGGTGGGCTGCTGGCCGCGCCCGAAGACCAGCAGCACCCCGATGACGATCAGCAGCGCCCCGACGACCCGCCGGGCGTCCAGTGGGATCGTCCGGCCGGTGGCTCCCATCGCGTCGAGCCCCAGGCCAAGGAGCAGCTGCGCGCCGGTGACCACCGCCAGCGTGGTGGCGATCCCGAGCGGGGCGACCACCGCGCCGATCGAGGCGACGATGCCGACGGTGCACATCCCGACGAGCACCGCGTACGGCGCCACGCCGGCGGGCCACACCAGCGGCTGGCGGGCGACGAGCACGAGCACCGCGGCCACCGCCACCCCGAACAGCTGCGCCCAGAAGGCCGCCACCAGCGGGGTGATCTCGCGGGTCAGGGACGACAGGGCCGTGGCCTGCGTGGCCACGAGGACGCCGACGAACACCGCCAGCGCCGCGGCGATCGGCACGGTCATGGGATACCTCCTGGGTGACGGTCGAGGGGCGACCCTAGGGCACCGGGCCTGGCCTGACGCCGGGTGCGGGGTCCACCGCACCGCAGCGGTGGCCTCGACCCCACACCGGAGGGCCGGGGGGTCAGCGGGTCGGGTGGGCCGCGATGTCGGTGCGCCGGTGCGCACCCGCGAAGTCGATGTGGTCGGCGGCGCGGTAGGCGGTGGTCCGTGCCCGGTCGATGGTGGGACCGAGGCCCGACACGGCGAGGACCCGTCCCCCGGCGGTCAGCACCCGGTCGCCCTCGCGGCGCGTGCCGGCGTGGAACACGAGGGCGTCGGGCACGGCGGCGGCGGCGTCCAGGCCGGCGATCGGCTCGCCGGTCGCGTAGGGCCCCGGGTACCCGCCGGAGGCCAGGACCACCGTGACGCAGGCCTGCGGGCTCCACGACCAGGCGCCGGGGTCGCCGCCCGCGCCGGCGCAGGACGCCAGCAGGCGGGCGAGATCCCCCTCGAACCGGGGCAGGAGCACCTGGGCCTCGGGGTCACCGAAGCGGGCGTTGAACTCGAAGACCTTCGGTCCGTCGGCCGTGAGCATCAGACCGCCGTAGAGCACGCCGACGTAGGGGGTCCCGCGCCGGGCCAGCTCGTCGAGCGTGGGCTGGAAGATGCGCGCCACCACGGTCCGGGAAAGGTCGGCGTCGAAGGCCGGCACCGGCGAGTAGGCGCCCATGCCGCCCGTGTTCGGCCCCGCGTCGCCGTCGAACGCCCGCTTGAAGTCCTGGGCCTCGCCGAGCAGGTGGGCGCGCCCCCCACCGCAGACCACGAACACCGACAGCTCCTGCCCGTCGAGGAACTCCTCGATGACCAGCTGCGCCCCCGCCGCGCCGAACGCGCGGTCGACCAACGCGGCGTCGATGGCGGCCTCGGCCGCGGCGCGATCGGCGCAGACGCGCACGCCCTTGCCGGCCGCGAGGCCGTCGGCCTTGACGACGTAGGGCGCGGTGAACCCGTCGAGGGCCCGGCGGGCCTCGACGGGGTCGGTGCCGGTCCAGTAGCCGGCGGTCGGCACGCCCGCCGCGGCCATGACGTCCTTCGCGAACGACTTCGACCCCTCGATGCGGGCGGCCGCGGCGCTGGGCCCGAACACCGCGATCCCGGCAGCGGACAGCGCGTCGGCAACCCCGGCGACCAGCGGGCCCTCCGGACCGACCACGACGAGGTCGCACCCCTGCCCGCGGGCCAGGGCCACGACCGCGTCCGGGTCGGCGGGGTCCACCGTGCGCAGGTCGGCGACCGCGGCGATGCCGGCGTTGCCCGGCGCGCACAGCACCGCATCCACCGACGCCGAGCGCGCCAGCGACCAGCACAGCGCGTGCTCGCGTCCGCCCCCGCCGAGCACCAGGATCTTCACCGCCGCCTCCGGCGCCGGCAACCGTGGACCGTGGCCGGCGGGGTCACGCGCGTTCGAGCGTCTGGCGGCGTGCTGGGCCGACGGACACCCAGCGGATCGGCACCCCCGACAGCTCCTCGAGGCGGTCGACGTACGCCCGGGCCTCCTTCGGCAGGTCGGCGTACTCGGTGATCTCGGTGATGTCCACGGTCCAGCCGGGATGCTCCTCGTACAGCGGCTCGGCGTGGTGGAAGATCGACTGGTGGGGCGGGAAGTGGTCGTAGTCCTGGCCCTGGTAGCGGTAGGCGCGGCAGACCCGCAGGGTCTCGAACTCGCTCAGCACGTCGAGCTTGGTGAGGAAATGCTCGGTCAGGCCGTTGACGCGGGCGGCGTAGCGGGCGAGCACCGCGTCGAACCAGCCGACCCGCCGCCGCCGGCCGGTCGTCGTGCCGAACTCGTGGCCGACCCGGCCCAGGCGCTCGGCGACGTCGCCGTCCAGCTCGGTGGGGAAGGGCCCCGAGCCCACGCGGGTGACGTAGGCCTTGGTGATCCCGATCACCCGGTCGATGTCCTTCGGTCCCAGCCCGGCGCCGGTGAGTGCGCCGCCCGCCACCGGATTGGACGACGTGACGAACGGATAGGTGCCGTGGTCCAGGTCGAGCAGCGTGCCCTGGGCGCCCTCCAGCAGCACCGTCCTGCCGGCCTCCAGCGCGTCGTGCAGCAGCGCCATCGTGTCGGTGATGTAGGGGCGCAGCCGCTCGGCGTACACCGCGTACTCGGTCTCGATGTCGGCCGCGGTCATCGGCAGGCGGTTGTAGACCCGCGACAGGATCGCGTTCTTCTCCTTCAGCACGACGTCGAGCTTCTGACGGAAGATCTTCATGTCGTACAGGTCCTGCACCCGCAGCCCGACCCTGGCCGCCTTGTCGGCGTAGGTCGGCCCGATCCCGCGCTTGGTGGTGCCGAGCTTCTGGCGGCCGAGGTAGCGCTCGGTCACCCGGTCCAGCTCGCGGTGGTAGGGCATGACCAGGTGGGCGTTGCCGCTGATCTTCAGGCCCGAGACGTCGAGGCCCTGCGCGACGAGCTCGTCGAGCTCCTCCAGCAGCACCCCGGGGTCCAGCACCACCCCGTCGCCGATCACCGGCACCACGTCGGGGTACATCACGCCGCTGGGCACCAGGTGCAGCTTCAGGGTGCGGTCGCCGACGATGATCGTGTGGCCGGCGTTGTTGCCGCCCTGGTAGCGCACGACGAAGTCGACGTCGTCGGCGAGCAGGTCGGTGGCCTTGCCCTTGCCCTCGTCACCCCACTGCGTGCCGACCAGGATGAGCGCCGGCATCTACCGCTCCAGGCGGAAGCGGATGCGGACGTGGGTGTGGTACTCGTCGATGCGGTTGTCCGTCACCGTCGCGGATGTCTCGAGCACGTCGAAGCCCTCGATGCCCCGCAGGGTCTTGCCCGCCTCGTCGAGGGCCTTGGTGGCAGCGTCGCGCCAGGACTCGGTCGACACCCCCACGAGGTCGATGGTCTTGATGACGGCCATGCTGGTGGTCCCATCCTCGACGTCTGTCCGGTCCCCGACGATCGGGAATCCTACGCGGTGACCCACCGGGCGGCTAGCCGGGCGGCGCGTTCGGTAGGGTATGCGCTCAGTGCCTCGCGGCGGGAAGGACGCACAGACGATGAGCGCGACCACGGGGACGACCGACCGCATCGCCGAGCTGCTGGCCGGCGAGGCGGACACGCTCCTGCACCACAAGTCCTCGACGGTCGACGCGTCGCTGCTGCACCTGCCGGGGCCGGACTTCGTCGACCGGGTGCTGGCCGGCTCCGACCGCAGCCCACAGGTCATGCGCAGCCTGCAGTCCATGCTCGACCACGGGCGCCTCGGCGGGACGGGCTACCTGTCGATCCTGCCGGTCGACCAGGGCATCGAGCACTCGGGGGCGGCCAGCTTCGCGCCCAACCCGGCGTACTTCGACCCCGACAACATCCTGCGCCTCGGCCACGAGGCGGGCTGCAACGCTGTCGCGTCCACCATCGGTGTGCTCGGCGCGGTGAGCCGGCGGTGGGCGCACAAGATCCCCTTCATCGCTAAGCTCAACCACAACGAGCTGCTGACCTACCCCGTCAGCTACGACCAGATCGCCTTCGCCAGCCCGCGTCAGGCGTTCGACCTGGGGGCCGCCGGCGTCGGGGCGACCGTGTACTTCGGCAGCCAGGAGTCCAACCGCCAGATCATGGAGGTGAGCGAGGCCTTCGCCGAGGCGCACGAGCTCGGCATGTTCACCGTCCTCTGGTGCTACCTGCGCAACGCGGCGTTCAGCGTCGGGGGCACCGACTACCACGACGCCGCGGACCTGACCGGCCAGGCCAACCACCTCGGCGTGACGATCCAGGCCGACATCATCAAGCAGAAGATCCCCCAGTCCAACGGTGGCTACCGCGCGGTCGGCGACGGGTTCGGCAAGACCCACGACAAGGTCTACGCCGACCTCACGACCGACCACCCCATCGACCTGTGCCGCTACCAGGTGCTCAACTGCTTCAACGGGCGGTCCCCGCTGATCAACTCGGGTGGCGCGTCGTCGGGGTCCTCGGACATGGCCGAGGCGGTGCGCACCGCGGTCATCAACAAGCGGGCCGGCGGCATCGGGCTGATCAGCGGCCGCAAGACCTTCCAGCGCCCCCTCGACGAGGGCATCGCGCTCTTCCACGCCATCCAGGACGTCTATCTCTGCGACGAGGTCACCATCGCCTGACCCCTCCGGGACGGGCTGCGAGCCTCGCGGCTCGCGAGTGGTGCATCCCGGGGACCCTCACGTGGTGGGGTCGACAGCGTCGACGACGGCGGGGGCGATCGCGTCGGCCCAGAAGGCGTAGCCGACGGGGGACGGGTGGTAGCCGTCGGCGCTCATCGCGTCGGGCACCCCGCGGAAGCGGGGGCTGGCGTCGCCGGCGATGTCGACGTAGGCCACCCCGTGCGTCTCGCGGACGACCTCGGCCTGCGCGCTGCGCAGCGGCCGGGCGTAGGCCATCACCACCCAGCGCAGCGGCAGCGGCAGGCGATCCGCCCCGCCGAACAGCGGGATGCCGGCGAGCACGATGGGCGTCCCGGGGGCCGCCGCCCTGGTGGCCTCCAGCAGGTCGTCGGTGCGGCTGCGCAGCGTCCACGGCGGTGTGGCGTGCGTCACGTCGTTGGAGCCCACGACGATGACCACGGCGTCCGGTTCGGACTCGGCGATCAGGGGCACCTGCGTGTCGAACACGTCGGCGGTGCGCGCGCCCGAGACCGCGTGCCCGCGCACCGCGACCGACCGGTCCAGCTCGGCGGCGACCCGCTCGGCGATCTGCGTGGGCAGGGCCCCCGCCACGGTGGGCGCGCCGGTGCCCGCGGCCAGCGAGTCGCCGATCACGACCAGGCGCAGCGCACGCGCGTCGCCGGGGACCTCCACGCGGGCGCGCATCTCGTAGGTGGGCTCGAGGTCGGGGCGGTCGACCGTCGCGGCGTAGTAGACCTGCGCGGCGAGGAGCGCGACGGTGGCGGCGGGGACACCGACGGCCAGGCCGAGCGTGAGCCGTCCGCGTCTGGTCACCTGGCACCCCCGTGGTCGGTGAGGAAGCGGGTGACGGTCGTGAGGAGCTCGTCGGCGAGCAGCACGGAGCGGCGATCGCCGGGTACGGTCACCAGCCGCGCGTCGTGGAACAGCTGCGCCAGGCGGGGCGCGTGCTCGCGGCGCGCGTCGGCGGCGCCGACGCCGAGCAGGGCCGGGATGCGCAGGGCCGCCAGTCGCGGCGCCGCCGGCCACGCCGCGCGTTCGGCCCAGGTGGCCAGGGTCGGCAGGTGGTGGCGGCGGTCGGCGCGGGCTGCCGCGACCGCCTCGGCGGCCTCGGGGTGCCAGACGCGCGACGCCGGGTCGCGCAGCGCCGCGGCGATCTCGTCGCGCAGCGCCAGCCCGTCGCGGTCGTCGGCGCCGAGCAGCAGCAGCGATCCGACACCGGTGGTCCCCGACCCGGCCCGGGGACCGGCGCCGGGTCCGGCATCGCCCGTGTCCGGCCGGTCCGGGCGGTCCGGGCGGTCCGGGTCGGCCGTGCCAGCCGTGCCGGACGCCGCGGCGCG
>JBBDQS010000166.1:48915-66224 GCA_040905805.1 Egibacteraceae bacterium
GGGGGGTCGGGCTGGGCGGGGGGGGGGGGGGGGGGGGGGGGCGGGGCCGGCGGGCCCGGACGCCGCGGCGCGCACCGCCAGGTGGCCGGCGACCAGGCACCCCTCGGCATAGCCGACCGCCTGGACGCGCCCAGGCCCGAGCGCGGCGAGGTCGTGGTGCAGCACCGCAGCGGTCCAACCGGCGGACTCCGCCTCGGGCGGCAGCAGCACGTCGGCGGACTCCCCGTGACCGGGCAGGTCGGGGACCAGCACGTCGAACCCTGCCGCGGCCAGTCGCGGCACCCAGCCGGTCACCTCCCAGTCGCGGGCGCCGTCGGCGGCCCAGGCGTGCACGAGCACCACCGCCGGGCCGCCGGGGGTGCCGGCCCGCTGCCACGCGAGCACCGTCATGCGGGCGCCGCCAGGGCCTGCGCCAGATCGGCCCACAGGTCCTCGACGTGCTCGCAGCCGACGCTGACCCGCACCAGCCCCGCGGGCACCGCCTCCTCCCCGGGGTGCTCGTTGCGGCGCTCCAGCGTCGTCTCGACGCCGCCGAGGCTGGTGGCGTGGATCGCCAGGCGCACGTTCGCGCAGACCCCGTCCGCCGCCGGTCCGCCGCCGGCGACCTCGAACGCGAGCATCGCCCCGAAGCCGCGCATCTGGGCGGCGGCGCGGGCGTGGCCGGGATCGTCGGGCAGCCCCGGGTAGCGCACCCGGGTCACGCCCGGGTGCCGCTCGAGGCGGCGGGCGAGCTCCCCGGCGCTGGCCTGGGCGCGCTCAAGCCGCGGCCCGAGGGTGCGCACGCCACGCAGCGCCAGCCAGGCCTCCATCGGCCCGGGGACCGACCCGAGCAGGGTGCGCCGGGCGCGCAGCTCCTCGGCCAGGGCCGGGTCCGCGGCGACGGTCGCGCCGAGCAGCACGTCGGAGTGCCCGGCGAGGAACTTCGTCACGCTGTGCACGACGACGTCGACCCCGAGGTCCAGCGGGCGCGTGAGCAGCGGCGTGGCGAAGGTGTTGTCCGCCACGGTGCGCACGCCGAGCTCCCGGGCGCCCCGCGCGAGGGCGGGGAGGTCGGCGATGGCCATCAGCGGATTGGTGGGCGACTCGATCCACAGCAGGCTCGCGCCCTCGCAGGCCGCGAGGGTCGCGCCGGTGTCGGCGATGTCGACGGGATGCACGACCACCCGCCCCCGTTCGGCGAGGTCGTCCAGGCGCGCCCGCGTGCCGATGTAGGCGTCGCGGGCCACGGCGACCGGCGCGCCAAGGGGCAGGAGGTCGAGGACCGCCTCGATGGCCCCCATCCCCGAGGAGAAGACGTGCGCCGTCCCGCCCTCCAGGGCGGCGAGGACGTCCTCGAGCGCCGTCCACGTGGGGTTGCCCTCCCGTCCGTAGCCCACGGCCCCGGGGCCGCCCCCGGAGCGGTACACCGACGCGAGGGTCACCGGCACGCTCAGGGCGTCGCCGGGGTCGCCGGCGCCGCGGCCGGCGGACACGGCCTGTGTGGTGGGGTCGAGTGGCGCGGCGGTCACCGGCCGATCGTAGGGCCTTGCACCGGTGATGGCGGGGAGGCCAGGCGCCTTCGCGTTATGCTCGCGACCATGCCCCCCTCCACCGAGCAGGACCTCGACGTCACCGTCGTGCTGCCCGCCTTCAACGAGGTCGGCCACATCCGCGCCGAGGTCGACCGCATCACCGCGGCCATGAAGAACTCGCGGTACACCTTCGAGATCCTCGTCGTGGACGACGGGTCCTCGGACGGCACCGCCGAGGCCGTGGAGGGCCTGCCGTTCGTGCGGCTCCTGCGCTTCCCCGTGAACCGGGGTTCGGGCACGGCCCGGCGCCTCGGCACGGCCCAGGCCCGGGGACGGTGGGTCGCCTGGACCGACGCGGACATGACCTACCCCAACGAGCGCATCCCCGAGTTCGTGGATGCCCTCGCCGAGGGCAGGGCCCACCAGGTCGTCGGGGCGCGCGGGTCCGAGGAGGGCACCATGAAGGTGCTGCGGGTCCCGGCCAAGTGGGCGATCCGCAGGCTCGCGGAGTACCTCGCCCAGACGAAGATCCCCGACCTGAACTCCGGCCTGCGGGTGTTCTCCCGCGAGCAGGCCCGCCCCTACCTCGGGCTCCTGCCGTCCGGCTTCAGCTGCGTCACCACGATCACCCTCGCCTTCCTCGCCAACGGGCTGATCGTCGAGTACATCCCCATCGACTACCAGCAGCGCGCCGGCCGGTCCCACTTCCACCCGATCAAGGACGCCTACCGCTACATCCTGCAGGTCGTGCGGATGATCACGTTCTTCGAGCCGCTGCGGGTCTTCGGGCCGATCGCGCTGCTCCTGCTCACCCTCGGGGGCGGCAAGTTCGTCTACGACATGGTCACCAACCCGTTCCGGCTCACGAGCAACACCCTGCTGCTGTTGGTGACCGGGCTGACCCTCTTCAGCCTCGGGCTGCTCGCCGACCTGATCGTGCGGATCAACCGCCGGGACTGACCGCCGGGTACAGCAGGCCGTCGGCGAGCTGGCCGCGCACTGCCCCGTCGGGATGGGCCGCGGTGCGCACCACGAACGCGTACCGGTCGAGGTGCTGGGTGTCGGCGAGGACGGCGGGGTCGATCTGCTGGCACCGGCTGACCTCGCCGGTCGCGTCGTCGGGGGCCGGGGCCGTGACCACCGCCAGGCCGCGCTCGCCGGCCGGGGCATGCACGATGTGGCTGGTGGCGAAGGGTCCTGTCGCGTCGGTGGTGAGCCAGAAGCAGGTGAACCCGGAGGCGAAGTCGGCCTGCAGCCACGCGTGACCGGTCGCGCCGGGCTCGCCGGCGCCGGGCTCGCCCTCGGGGCCGACCACGTGCGCCCCGGACAGCGGGACGCCGAGCGTGCCCGTGGTGAGCTGGCTGCGGACCGCGCCGCCGGGGTGCTCGGCGGTGCGCACGGTCACGTAGTGGCCAGCACTGTGCTCCACGAGCTGCGCCATGACGAGCGGGTTGGCGCTCACGCAGCCGGCGGCCCGCCCGGTGGCGTCGGCCGGCACGGGCAGGTCCAGGACGCGGGGCCCCGTGGCGTCCATCGCCCCGGCGTGGATGTGCGCCCCGATGTAGGGGGCAGCCGCGTCGGTCGCGAGGTACGTGCACAGCCGGCCGTTGGGGGCGTCGATCTGCAGGACGGCGACGCCGGTCGCGTCGGTCTGGCCCTGGCCGAAGCGCGCGGGTCCGCTCCGGGCGTCCGCCACGAAGGCCCCCGACGGCGTGACCGCGCGATGGGCGGTGCCGAGCTGCCCGCGCACCACCCCCTCGGGGTACCGCTGCGACCGCACGTCCACGGCGAAGTCGCTCGGGGAGGCCTCGATCGCGTCGAGCAGCGCCGTGTCGACCGGCGCACACCCCTCGGTCCGGCCGGTCTCGTCGTCGGGTGTGCCCAGCTGGGCCGCGGTCGGGCCCGTCGCGTCCATGGCCGCTCGGCTCAGGTGGCTGCCGTGGAACGGGCCGTCGGCCAGGACCGAGATCGTCGAGCACAGCCGTCCGGTGCCGCTGTGCAGGCGCAGGAACGCGGTGCCGAGCGCCCCCGGGTCGCCCTGTCCCAGCCGGCCCGCCGGCTCGCCGTGGCCGACCACCAGGTAGCCGTCGAGCGTGGCGACGTGGACGCTGGTGAACAGCACCGCCTCCTCGGTGAGCACATCGACGAGGCGCATGACGAACGCGGCCATCTGGTCGCGGCGCACCGGCTGGGAGGGCAGGAAGGTGCCGTGCTCCGTGCCGACGGCCACGCGCGCCTCGGCCAGGGCGTTGATGTCGTCCTCGTGGACGTTGCCGTCGGTGTCGGTGAAGAAGCGCCGGCCCGGCTGCCGGGGCTCGCCGGCGATCTCGGCGACGGCGCGGTTCAGGAAGGCGGTCATCTGGTCGCGGCGCACCGGCGCCGCGGGCCGGTAGGACCCGTCGGCGAAGCCGCTCACCACCCCGACCGCCGCGAGCCGGTTGACCGCGGTGGCGTGGGCGTTGTCGGGGGAGACGTCGGCGAAGGGACCGTCGGCCGCCGCGGGAAGGTCCAGGTCGGCCAGGTCGAGCAGGCGCATGACGAACGACGCCATCTGGTCGCGACGCACCGAGCCGGCGGGTTCGTAGGTGGTGGGGCCCACCCCGGCCGTGATGCCGTACAGGGCCAGGCAGTCGACGGCGGTCGCGTGGGTGCTGCCGTGCAGGTCCCCGAACCCCGCCCCCGGGGTGTTGGCGGGACAGGCGTGCTCCAGGCTGCGCGCAGGTCCCTGGGCGTCGGCGGGAGCGGCCAGCAGGGCGACCGCCACGGCCAGGACGGCGACGACGGCCGTCCCCGCGCGTGTGCCCGTGCCCGACGTGGCCCACATGGCTCCAGCCTCCCTCAGCGCCCGCTGCGCTCGCGCGGGGTGGTGGCGCGCGCCGGCGCGCGCCAGTTGCGGCTGGCGGCGATCAGCACCAGCTCGGCCAGCATCTGGGCGAGGCGGAAGTAGACCGACGCGGCGATCAGCGTGGCCGTCCCGACCGAGGGACCGAGCAGCAGGATGTGGACGGCCTCGCGGATGCCCAGGCCCGAGGGGAACGGCACGGCGACGAACCCCACCATCCACGCCATGGCGTGACCGGACACGACGGTGGGGAAGGACACCCCGGGGACGAGCCCCGTGACCAGCACCGCGAACGCGGACCCCATCGCGAGGATGACCCCGAGGCACCAGGCCCCCGCCCGCAGGATCGCCGCCTGTGCGGGCACGAGCTCCTGCACGGCCTCGCGGGTGTCGGCCCGGGCGGTCGTGTCGCCGTCGACGGCGCCGGGGCCGGTGCTCACCAGCGGGTGGGGCCGGCGCCGGCGATACCAGGTGATGACCCAGACCAACCATCGGCGGTCGAGCATGACCAGGATCGCGAGCGGCGCCAGGGCGGCCAGGCGCAGCCACCCGCCCAGCTCGGTGCCGAGGACGGCGATCCCGGCGCCGAGGACCGCGCCGGCGCCGGCCTGGGTGAACGCGAACACCACGAAGGCGGTCGCCGCCCGCGGTAGGGAGACCTCCGCCCGGGTGGCGTAGCCGACCTGGCCGATCGCCTGCCAGACACCGCCCGGCACGTACTTGCCGAGCTGGGACAGGTAGAAGCCGGCGGACAGCGACCGGCCACGCACGTCGGGCGGCAGCAGCTGGGCCCAGGCCCGATTGGTCAGCGCCATGGCGACGGTCAGGAGCACGAAGGCGACCACGAGGCGCCACCACGCCGGGACGAGCACCTCGGTGCTGCGGTCCCAGGTCTGCCAGAAGGTCACCGCCAGGAAGGTGAGCCCGGCCGCACCGAAGGCGGTGCGCGCCGCCAGCCCGATCCACCGACGCACGCTCAGTGCTCCCGGCCGGGTCTGACATGTGAATCGTCCGAGCCTGCGAGGGTGATTCTCTGCTGTGCGGGGTGTGGCGGTCGCGCAGCGACCGCCCTGAGGATGCCGGCCTGGGGATCGCCGGAGCGCCGGTGCAGCACCGTCTGGGGCATGGGTCGCCGGGCCGGCACCGTCGGAGCGGTGCGGACGTCGGCGTGGTGGGCGGGGGGGATGCGCATCGCTGCGGCCCCATGCTACTGATCGCGGCGGAGCCGCCTGACGCGCAGGTTTTCGACGGCTGGGGATATCGCCGGTCCACGGATATGCTGGCGCACCGCTCTTGACCGTTGGGCCCGACCGTTTGCGAGGATCGACTGTGACCGTGGCCGGACCCTCGCGCGCAGCGCCGCGATGAGGGGCCTGGCCCGTGGGCTCATGGGGTGCCTCGAGGACCTGCTGGACCGGGTCGCGGTGGAGACCCCGGCGGGCCGGGCCGTGGCGGTGGGCTGGGAGGACAGCGCCATCGCCGAACGGCTCCACGTCCGGTGGGGTGATGCCGCGCTGGTCGTGCCCGGCGACGCCCGGCTGCCGTTCGCCGACAAGACGGTCGACGTGCTCGTCGGGGGCGGGTCCCTGGCGACCCTGCAGGATCCGCAGGCGGGCGTGCGCGAGCTCGCGCGGGTCACCCGCCGCCACCTCGTCCTCGCCATGCCCCGCGACCCGGCCTTCTCCGTGGCGCACCTGGTGTCCGTCCCCGAGGCACGGGCCGCGGGTGTCGCCCCCGGCCGCCGTCGCCGCTGGACGTCACCGGATCTCATCCGTCTCGTGAGCACGGTCGGCGCGGTCGCCGACGTCGTCAAGCCGCTGCCCTGGACGCTCGTGTGGGCCCGGCTCGACTAGGTCGGCCGACGCGACTCCCCTCGCTCCGGCCGCTCTCCTCCGCTGTCCGACGGGCCGCCGCCGCCGTGGTCCCCTGGGCGGTGTTCGCGACCCTGATCCTGGCGCTGCTCGGTCCGTCGTTGATCGGCGACGAGGTCGTGCTGCCGCACGACCAGCTGGAGGCGTTCCTGCCGTGGAGCGAGGGGGAGCCGATCCCCACCAGGCAGCTCGCCAACTACGAGCTGCGCGACGTCATCGACCAGTACTATCCGACCCAGCACGCCATCCTCCGGCGTCTCCTGGCCGGTGACGACGCCGCCTGGTTGGGCGACGTCGGGATCGGCTATCCCGGCGAGGCGTTCCTGGGCTGGGGGGTGTGGAGCCCCTTCCAGCTCCCCGCGGCGGTGCTGCCGTTCGACCAGGCGTGGTCGTGGGGGATGGCGCTGCGCCTCCTGGCGGCCATGGGCGGCGCCTACGTCCTGGCGCGCGGCTTCGGCATCGGGCGGGCCGGGTCGACGGTCGCCGGGGTCGCGTTCGGGCTGTCGGGCTTCATGGTCGGATGGCTGGGGTGGCCGCAGAGCCACGTCGGTGCCTTCATCCCGTGGGTGTGGGCGGCGGTGCGCGTCTGCGCTCGTCCCGGGCGTCCCTGGTGGGCGGTGGCCGCCCTGGGCCTGGCGACCGCGGGCCTGTGGCTCGGCGGGTTCCCCGCCGTGTCGGTCTGGGGGCTGCTCGGTGCCGCGGTGCTGGGGGCGCACGCCCTGCTGAGCCACCGCGGCGCGGGTTGGCGGACGCTGGTCGGCGGTGGGGCGGCGATCGCCGGGGGGGTCGTGGCCGGCACCGCGCTGGCGGCGTTCACCCTCCTGCCGACCGTGCTGATGCTCGACCAGTTCGACCTGGGGAGCCGCGAGCAGATGTGGCGTGCCCGGGTGCCCCTGGCTGCGCTGGTGACGTTCGCGGTGCCCGGTTACTTCGGGGACGTGGTGTCCCGCCCGTTCTGGCTGCGCCCCGCGTACGTGGAGACGGTGGGCTACGCGGGGGTGGTGACCCTGGCGCTGGCCGTCCCGGCGTGGGTGCTCGCACCGCGCCGTCTCGGGGTGTGGGTCGCCACCGGCCTGGCCGCGGCGTTTGTGGCGGTGGCCTACGGTGCGCCGTTCGTGCGCCCGGTGCTGGCCGGCGTGCCGGTCCTCGCGACCAACCCGCCCCCGCGTGCGCTGGCGGTGGCGGGGCTGTCGTTGGCCCTGCTCGGCGCCTTCGGTGCGGACGCCCTGGTGCGGTGGGTGGGGGGCTGGTCCCGGCTGACGCGGTGGACGTTCGTGCGCGCGGCGGTGGTGGCCCTGCTCGGGGCCGCGGCGTGGACGGCGATGCGGCCCTTGCCGTGGCTGACCGCGTACGCGCAGGATGCGTTCGCGAGCCCCGCGGCGGCGGCGCAGGCCCTGCGGCTCGGGTGGGAGCACGTCGAGGTGGCGGCCGGGCTGGTGGTGGCGGTCGCGATGCTGGTGGCGGGGGCCCGGCTCGTGGCGGTGGCGTGGCGGCCGCTGGGCGCGGGCATCCTCGCTGTGGGGCTGGTGGGGTTGGTCGCGGTGGACCTCGGCGGTTTCGCCGCCGGGCGCAACCCGCAGGTGCCCCGCGCGGGGCTGTTCCCCGACGCGCCCGGACTGGACGCGCTGGTCGACGCCTCGGCGCGGCACCGGGTCGCGACGGCCAACGACGTCGGTCTGCCGAACACCCATCTGGAGTACGGGTTCGCCGACGTGCGCTACCACGGTTTCGTCAGCCGGCGTCACCGGCAGGTCCTGACCCGCATGGGCGCGCAGTTCACCTCGGCCACGCTCTGGCGCCTGGACGCGGAGGACAGCGCCGCCTGGGAGCCCTGGCTGACGCTGCTCGGGGTCGGCACGGTGCTCGCCCCCGACTGGGTCGAGGTGCTCCCGGGCGCGCGGGTCCCGGCCGTGGGATACGTCCCGAGCGGTCCGCTGAGCAGCGCCGGGGTGGCGGTGCGCCTGCCCGCCCCGCGGGACGGCACCATCGTGGGCGTGCAGGTCAGGGTCGGCGACTTCGGCCGCCGCAACGTCGGCGCGCTGCAAGCCAGGGTGCAGGTGGGTGACGTGGCGACCGCGGGGCGCATCGGGCTGGCGAGCCTGGTCGACGGCAAGCCCGCGATGATCCCCGTGCCGCCGGTCGAGGTGTCCGCCGGCGACCAGGTGAGCATCCGCCTGACCGGCGACGTCCAGGACGGCACGTCCGGCGTGGCCGTCTACGGCGACGCCACCGACACGGGGTTCAGGCCGGCGGTGGGCCTGCGCTTCCGCGACGACCCCACCTACGAGGCCACCGAGGCGGGCCCGGTCCGGCTGTTCGCCAACGACCGGGCGCCCGAGCGGGTCTATGCGGTGGGCTCGGCGCGGGCGGTGCTCCCCGGCCGCGCCCTCGGGGTCCTCGAGGACCTCGAGCCCGAGGAGGTCGCCACCACCGCCGTCGTCGAGGCGACCGCCGGCGCGCCCCTGACCGGTCTGCCCGACGGCGGCACCCCCGTGGTCACCGGGTGGACGCAGGACGGCGGCACGATCCGGGCGGTGGTCGACGCCGACGACGGTGCGGTGCTGGTGGTGCTGCAGGAGGCGCTCGACGGGTGGCGCGCCACCCTGGAGGGGCAGCCCGTCGACGTGGTGCGGGTCAACCACCTGTTCGTCGGGGTGGTCGTGCCGCCCGGCGGCGGGGTCGTGGAGCTGCGCTACGTGCCGGCTGGCTGGTCCGTCGGGGTGGCGCTCGCCGCGGCCGCGGCCCTGTCGTTGTTGGTGGGCTCTGCGTGGGGAGTCTGGCGGCGACGGCGGGCCAGGGGCAGGCTCACCAGCGCGCCGCCATAAGGACACGCTCACGCTCGCTTCACCGGCATCCCATGCGCCGGGGGGACAGTACCGGTGTGAGTTATCCGCACCGCACACCGACCACAGGAGCAACCATGCGCACTGTCCTATCCCGCCCCGCAGCGCTCCGCGTTCTCCCCGACGGCACCAGTGCGCCGCGACCAGATGGCCTCGTTCATCGCCCGCACCCTTGACACGCTGGTGGCGGACGGGCACATGACCGCCGGTCCGTAGGCCCCTCGAGAACGGCCCGCCCAGATTTCCCGCGCGGGAAATCTGGGCGAACGACCTCCACGGGGGCCAGCATGGCGCTGCCTGGCCGGAGCTCTCCCGCGTCGGCGCGGGAAAACTGGGCGCCGACCCTCGGCGGCGGTGCGCAACTCGAGCGTTGCCACTGGCCTGTCCCGCTCGGAAGCGGTCCGGCGTGGTCTGGTCGCGGCTGCCCAGCGGCTTCGCGATCGCCAGCGCCTCATCGACGAAGTGGCTGAGCTCGCAGCTGGCGAAGCCGACCGCGCCGAGGCGGCCGAGGTCTCCGCGATGATGGAGGATCTCCGTGCGGCGTGGAGACGTCGTCCGGCTGCGCCTCGGACGCCGCCAAGGGCATCAGCAGGCCGGCACTGAAGAGCAGTGGGGTGTCGGCCTCGCTCTGGAGACGGTCCTGGACCTGCGTTGACCAAGGGTGCACTGTGCGGTAACGCCCGCTATCGGACGCCCATCTCTTGCGCGGCTCGCACCGCCATGTGTGCACCGCCTATCACATCGTGCTGCGGGGCTCAGCCGATGGTGAGCTCGTCGCCGGCGACGTCGACCTTGACCACCGAGCCCTCGGTGACCGTGTCGTCGAGCAGCGCGAGCGCCACCCGGTCCTCCAGCTCCTTGCGCAGCACCCGCTTCAGGGGTCGGGCGCCGAACACCGGGTCGTAACCGCGCGCGGCCAGCCAGTCCTTGGCCGCGCCGGTCAGCTCCAGGTCCAGGTCGCGTTGGGCGAATCGTGCGCGCACCCGTTCGAGCTGCACGTCCACGATGGCGCGCAGGTGCTCGCGGGACAGCCGGTGGAAGATCAGGACCTCGTCGAGGCGGTTCAGGAACTCCGGGCGGAAGTGGCCGCGCACCTCGGTCATGACCCGCTCGCGCATGGCCTCGTCGGGCAGGTCCGGGTCGAGCAGGTACTGCGAGCCGAGGTTGCTCGTCATGACGACCACGGTGTTGCGGAAGTCCACGGTGTGGCCCTGCCCGTCGGTCAGGCGGCCGTCGTCGAGCACCTGCAGCAGCGCGTTGAACACGTCGGGGTGGGCCTTCTCGACCTCGTCGAGCAGGATGACCGAGTAGGGCCGCCGGCGGACCGGCTCGGTCAGCTGCCCGCCCTCGTCGTAGCCGACGTAGCCCGGGGGCGCCCCGACCAGGCGGGACACGGTGTGCTTCTCCTGGAACTCGCCCATGTCCAGGCGGATCATCGCCCGCTCGTCGTCGAACAGGAACTGCGCCAGGGTGCGCGCCAGCTCGGTCTTGCCGACACCGGTCGGCCCGAGGAACAGGAACGAGCCCAGCGGCTGGTCGGGGTCGGCCAGGCCCGCGCGGGAGCGGCGCACGGCGTCGGCGACGGCCTTGACGGCCTCCTCCTGGCCGATCACCCGCTGGCGCAGCGTGTCCTCGAGGCGCACGAGCTTGTCGCGCTCGCCTTCGAGCAGGCGGGCGACGGGGATGCCGGTCCACTTGCCGACGACCTCGGCGATGTCCTCGGCGTCGACCTCCTCTTTGAGCATGCGCTGCTCGCTCTGCAGCTCGTCCAGCGCCGCCTGGGCCGCCTCGAGGTCGCGTTCCAGGGCGGGGATGCGCCCGTAGCGCAGCTCGGCGGCGCGCGACAGCTCCCCGTCGCGCTCGGCGCGCTCGGCGTCCTCGCGGGTGGTCTCCAGCTGCTGGCGCAGCTCGTTGACCCGCTCGATGGCGGCCTTCTCGGCCTCCCACTGCTGGCGCAGGGTGTCGAGCTCGCCCCGCAGGGCCTCGAGCTCGTCGGCGATCTCGCGCCGCCGGTCGACCGTGTCGGGGTCCTCCTTGCGCCCGCCCGCCGGCGACGTCGTCGCCCGTTCCCGGTCGCCCTCCAGGGCGGCCTGCTCGATCTCCAGCTGCTTGGCCCGGCGGGTGAGCACGTCGATCTCGGCGGGCATCGAGTCCAGCTCGATGGCCAGGCGGCTGGTGGCCTCGTCGACCAGGTCGATGGCCTTGTCGGGCAGGAAGCGCTCGGTGAGGTAGCGGTCGGACAGGCGCGCGGCGGCCACCAGGGCCGAGTCGGTGATGCGCACGCCGTGGTGCAGGGCGTAGCGCTCCTTCAGGCCGCGCAGGATCGCGACGGTGTCCTCGATCGAGGGCTCGCCGACGTGCACCGGCTGGAAGCGGCGCTCCAGCGCCTTGTCCTTCTCGATGGCGCGGTACTCCTCCAGCGTGGTCGCGCCGATCATGCGCAGCTGGCCGCGCGCGAGCATGGGCTTGATCATGTTGCCGGCGTCCATCGCCCCCTCGGCCTTGCCGGCACCGACGATGGTGTGCAGCTCGTCGACGAAGCTGATGATCTGGCCCTGCGCGGACTCGATCTCCTTCAGCACCGCCTTCAGCCGCTCCTCGAACTCGCCGCGGTACTTCGCGCCGGCGACCATCGCGGCCAGGTCGAGTGCGACGAGGCGCTTGTCCTTCAGGCTGCCGGGCACGTCGCCGTCGACGATGCGCTTCGCGAGCCCCTCGACGATGGCGGTCTTGCCGACGCCGGGGTCGCCGATCAGCACGGGGTTGTTCTTCGTGCGGCGGCTCAGGACCTGGATGACCCGGCGGATCTCCTCGTCGCGGCCGATGACGGGGTCGAGGTCGCCGGCGCGGGCGGCGTCGGTGAGGTCGCGGGCGTAGCGCTCCAGCGCCTCGTAGGTGGCCTCGGGGGTCTGGGAGGTGACGCGCTGGTTCCCGCGCACCTCCCGCAGCGCGGACAGCAGGGCGTCGCCCTCCACACCGGCGTCGCGCAGCACCCCGCCGGCCTTGCCCCGCTCCGCGGCGAGGGCGAGCAGCAGGTGCTCGGTGGAGGTGTAGTCGTCACCGAGTGCGCCGGCCCGCTCCTGGGCGTCGTCGAGCACACGCGCGAGGTCGCGGGACAGGGTCGGCTGACCGGTGGCCCCGTGGGCGGCGGGCAGGTGGCCGAGCGCCTCGTCGGTGGCGCGCACCAGCGTCGCCGGCGTCACCCCCAGACGGCCGAGCACGGGGTACACCGCCCCCTCGGACTCGGTGAGCAGGGCGGCGAGCAGGTGCAGGGGCGCCACCTCGGCGTGACCGCGCTGGCTCGCCGTCTGCACCGCCTGCTGGAGGGCGAGCTGTGACTTGTGGGTGAAGCGTTCGAGATCCATGCTCGAAGTGTACCCCCTGCGGAGAGAAAATCTGCGTGCTTAGCACTTAGATTGTTGTCACCGTTGGTCCGGCCTCAAACCCAGCAAATGTGGGTTGAACGGAGAGGTCCAGCGGGTTATCCTGAGCGGTAATCGGTTGCCGGTTGTCCGGGTTCGCGCCCCTCCCAGAGGGGAATGCAGGATCCACACCCGAGACGTGCGCCGCCTGGTCCCCGTGGCTCCCACCGGCCTGATGCTCCGAGCTGCCCGAGCATCCTGATCCCTAGGCGAAGCCCATGCCATTGATGAAGCTGAAGTCGACCTCCACACCCGCGCCGGCGGTGGCGCATTCCCCCCAGGGCCGGGTCGACCAGCCCGTCGTGGAGATCTGGGGCCAGTGCGGCAAGTGCCGTGCCTGGTTCGGCTGCGACAGCTGGTTCGACCGCACGGTGCCGATGCCCACGTGCCCGACCTGTGCGTTCCCGCCGGGTGCGCTGCGCTACGAGCGCGGCGACGTGCCACCCGGCTCGCGCCACCGCATCCTCTCGGAACTCTGGATCGGCTGACCGATCGGCTGACCGCGCCGCCGACGCCGACCGGGGCAGGCCCCGCCGGGCGCCTGGTACCCGGGCGTCCACGAGCGCCCGCGTGGCGCCCGGGCCCCGGTTGCAGTACGACTGGTAGCCAGCTGTGGACTAGTGCGCGCCGAGCCGCCGACCAGCGCCGCGCGATCGAACGGACGGGGGAACCCGCATGAGCAAGCACCGGACACACCGCACGCGGGCGCTGACCGTCGCCGCGGGGATCGTGGCCTGCGTCCTCGGGGGCGCTGCCTACACCGTCCCGGACGGCGAGGCCCAGACCGACCCGTCGGTGGTCGCGTCCGAGGGCTCCGCGGAGGTCCAGGACGAGGAGGTGGACGCCGCGCCGACCGCGGAGCGCGAGTTCGAGCACGAGTACGAGCCGGAACCGACCCCCCCGCCAGCCCCGGCGCAACCTCCGGTGGAACCCACCGCAGCGCCTGCGCCCCAGCCCCGGGCGGAGCGCGACGTCGAGCACGAGTTCGAGCCGGAGCCAGTGGCGACCCCTCCCGCGCCGGCGCCGCCCCCCACACCGGACGCCCCGCCTCCCGCCGCCATGCCGGACAGCCCTCCCGCGCCTCCCGCGCCTCCCGCGCCGCCACCCGCCGACGACGCGGAGGCGCCCGCGTCGCCACCCGCCGACGACGCGGAGGTGCCCGCGTCCCGGGCGCCCGCCGAGCATCCCGTGGCCGTGGCGGGGTCGCCCGCGCCACACCCCGGCCCGCCGCCCGCCGCTGACGCCCCAGACGAGCAGGACGACCCGGGCATGGCCGGTGCGCGCGGGTCGCAGCGCACGAGCTCCTCGGGCCGCGCAACGGCGCCGTCGGGCGCGATGACGGCGCTGCGGTCCTCGACCATGGACGCGTTCGACGACGACCAGGTGCTCGCGCCCCTCGTGGCGCCCCGCGAGGTGGCGCGCGCCGACACGTCCGCACGGCGGGTGACCGGGGTGGCGCCGGCCCACCGGGAGCTCCTGGCCTCGGCCGGGCCGACCGTCGCCCCGCCCGCCGGACCCGGCGCGTTCGCCGGACCCGGCGCGCCCGCCGGACCCGGCGCGCCCGCCGGGTCGACCGGCGCGCCATCCCCGACGGTGATCCTGGCCTCGGCCCTGCTCACCCTGGCCGGCGCCGCCTCCGCCGGCGCCTACGCCCTCCAGCGCCGCCGCGCCCGCTGACACACGGGCCTGTGCGCGTCGGCCGTGATCCTGCACGGCGGCTGTGGGCCCGGACCGCGGACGGGTCGGTGCGTTGCGGATTGGGGCCATGCTGTGGCCCTGATCCTGCACGGCGCCCGGGCGAGGCCGCCACCCGGCCCCGCGTCCCGGCTCAGCGCCGGCGGCGGGAGCCCTGGTGCCGCTCGATGGCCGTCGGCCGGTAGAGCACGATCTCGGCACCGCTGCGCTGCGCGGCGCGACGCATGCTCCGCCTCGCCTCCTCGCGCACGGCTTCGGTCTCCATGCGGGCGCGGGTCAGGCGGCGTTCGGCGAGCTCGAGGCGGTCCTGGAGGTCCAGGACGCGCAGGACCCCGGCGAGGTTCACGCCCTCGCCCTGGGTGAGCTCCTGGATGAGCAGGACCCGGTCGACGTCGCGCTGCGAGTAGCGCCGGGTCCCCCCGGCGGTGCGCTCCGGCTCGATCAGGCCCTTGCGCTCGTAGGTGCGCAGGGTCTGGGGATGCACGCCCGCGAGCTCGGCCGCCACCGAGATGATGTACACCGCGCCGTCGCTCGCCACCGTCAGCACCTCCATGGCGGTCGCTGCGCGACCGCCTCACCCGGCACAGCGGAGCATCGCCTCCGCAAGCTCCGGCGATTCACGTCTCAGGCCCCCTTGCTCATCGCGGCCTCGAGGTGGTCGCGCACGCCGGTCTCCTCGGTCTCCGCGAACTCCTCCAGCAGCTTGCGCTGCGTGCGGTTGAGCTTGCGCGGGACGACGAGGTCGACGGTCACCAGCAGGTCGCCGCGGCCTCCGCCGGCGCGGGGCGCCCCGCGCCCCTTCACCCGGAACGTGCGCCCCGACTCGGTACCCGCCGGGATCTTGAGGGTGACGGGATCGTCGAGGGTCGGGACGCGCAGTCGCGTGCCGAGCGCCGCCTCGGAGAACGTGATCGGGACACGCAGGGTGAGCTGGTCCCCGGAGCGTCCGAACAGCGCGTCCTCGTCGACGTGCACGCGCACGTACAGGTCCCCGGAGGGCCCGCCGTTGAGGCCGGCCTCGCCCTTGCCCTTCAACCGGATGCGGGCGCCGTCGCGGACCCCGGCGGGGATGCGCGCGCGGATCGTGCGCACCCGCTGCTCGGCACCGGTGCCCCCGCAGGTGGGACACGGGTCGGGGATCTGGGTGCCACGGCCGGCGCACGTCGGACACGGCTCGGAGAAGCTGAACAGTCCCTGGTCGCGGGCGATGGACCCCTGGCCCCCGCAGGTCTGGCACGGCACCGGGCTGGTCCCCGGCTTGGCGCCGGAGCCGAAGCAGGTCGAGCAGGTGGCCTGACCGGTCACCCGCAGCGTCGTGGTCACGCCCGCCATCGCGTCGGCGAACGACAGGGTGAGGTCGGTCTCCACGTCACGCCCGCGCCGCGGACCGGCGCCCCGGCGGGCCCGTCCGCCGGATGGGGCGCCCGGTCCGCCTCCCTGGGTGAACATGTCGCCGAGCAGGTCGCCGAGATCGAAGACCTGCCCACCTCCCGCGGTCCGGGTGGACCCACGGGGGAACCCGCCGGGGAAGCCCCCCGCCCCGCCTCCCGGCCCGGCGCCCCCGAACATCCCGGAGCCGGCCAGCTGGCGGACCTCGTCGTACTCCTTGCGCTTCTCTGGGTTGGACAGCACGGCGTGGGCCTCGCTGACCTCCTTGAAGCGCGCCTCGGCGGTCGGGTCGTCGGGGCGGGCGTCGGGGTGCAGGTCCCGGGCGAGCTTGCGGTAGGCCTTGCTGACCTCGGCCTGCGTGGCGTCCTTGGACACGCCGAGAGCGGCGTAGTAGTCCTTCTCGAAGTAGTCGCGCTGCGCCATGCCCGGGCTCCTCCTTAGCGAGCGACCTTCACCGATGCGGGTCGCAGCACCCGACCCTTGAACCGGTAGCCGCTGCGCAGCACCTCGGCGACGACCGGCTCGTCGACCTCGCGGCCGAGCTCCTCGGCGGCGTCGACCTGCATCATCGCCTCGTGCTGCTCGGGGTCGAACTCCACGCCGATCCCCGGGATCTCCTCCAGCCCCGCGTTGGTCAGCGCGGCGAGCAGCTCGGTGTGCACCATCTGTACGCCCTTGGCCAGGCCCTCGTCCTCGCTGGCCTCCGCGGCGCCGAGCGCGTGACCGAAGTTGTCGAGCACGCCGAGCAGGCCCTCGACCACCTTCTCGGCCCCCCGGTCGAGCGCCTCCAGGCGCTCCCGGGCGGAGCGCTTGCGGAAGTTGTCGAACTCCGCGCGCTCCCGCCGCAGGTAGTCCACGTACTCGTCGCGCTCGGCCTCGACCGCACCGAGCGCGGCGAGCAGCTCCTCACGGGTCCGCCCGTCGTCGGGCGGACCGGCGGGCCCAGCCTGGTAGACCGGCTCGGCCTGGTCGGCCGGCTCGGCGGGCCCAGCCTGGTCGGCCGGGTCGGCCTGGTCGGCCGGCTCGGCGGGCCCAGCCTGGTCGGCCGGGTCGGCCGGGTCGGCCGGGTCGGCCGGGTCGGCCGGCTCGGCCACCTCGTCGGCGTCGGCCGGCTGCTCGCCGGGGGCATCGGGCCGGGGCGCCTGCTCGGCGGTCGCGTCCGGTCGGATCTCCTGGGGGTCAGTCATGATCGACCCTTAGGCCGCGCCCTCGTCGCCTTCGTCGACGACCTCGGCATCCACGATGCCCTCGTCCTCGTCGGCCTGCGCCTGGCCTGCCGCGTCACCGGCCGCCGACTGCGCGGTCTGCTGGCCGGCCTGGTCCGCCGCGCCGGCGGCGTACAGCGCCTGGCCGACCTCCTGGCTCACGCGCATGAGCTCCTCGGTGGCGCTGCGGATCGCCGCGACGTCCTGGCCGCCGAGCGCCTCGCGGACCTTGCCCTGGGTCTCCTCGAGCTTCGCCTTGTGCTCCGCGGAGATCTTGTCGCCGCTGTCGGTGACCAGCTTGTCGGTCTGGTACATGAGGTTGTCCGCCTCGTTGCGCGCGTCGGCCTCCTCCTTGCGCTTGCGGTCCTCCTCGGCGTAGGCCTCGGCGTCCTTGACCATGCGCTCGATGTCGTCCTTCGGCATGGCCGTCTGCCCGGTGATGGTCATCGACTGCTCCTTGCCGGTGGCCCGGTCCTTGGCGGACACGTGCACGATGCCGTTGGCGTCGATGTCGAAGGTGACCTCGATCTG